>NZ_JBXWSJ010000057.1:0-27472 GCF_059613365.1 Ruegeria sp. BHSA163 | reverse complement strand
GAGAAATACAATCGTACCGGCTATCCGATCGGAATAAGTTACCCACCAGATTGGGGTGAACGGACGATGTCGTTGCGCCCCGGCGATACAACAGTTTTGCAAGAGAATATGACTTTCCACTTTATGACAGGACTCTGGATGGAGGATTGGGGGTTTGAAATTACCGAGACCATTCGTATTGGTCAGACAAATCCTGAGTGCCTCTCAAACGTGCCGCGTAAAATGTTGGTTAAGGACTAGCCGATGAAAGCGAACCCAATCTCGCCGACGATTCCTTTGGATCAAGATGGTGTTCACCATGGGTTTCTGAGATTGCCGTATAGTCGGGATGACAGCGCTTGGGGTTCGATCATGATCCCGCTGACGGTAATCCAGCATGGAAAGGGTCCTACCGCATTGTTAACCGGTGCCAATCATGGCGATGAATATGAGGGGCCAATAGCACTGCACGAGTTGGCTGTAACGACACGGGCCGAAGATGTATCAGGGCGGCTTATTGTTGTCCCCGCCTTCAATTATCCCGCCTTTCTGTCGGGCAGCCGCACTTCACCAATTGACAAAGGAAACTTGAACCGCTCGTTTCCTGGGCGACCTGACGGAACGGTTACGGAAAAAATAGCAGATTATTTTCAACGCACATTGTTGCCAATGGCTGATATTGCGGTTGATTTTCATTCCGGCGGCAAGACACTTGACTTCGTACCATTTGCCGCAGCGCATATCTTGGATGACAAGAAAACGCAGAAGGAATGTTTCGCTGCAATGAAGGCGTTCAACGCACCGTATTCCGTACAATTGTTGGAGATCGACAACTTGGGAATGTACGATACAGCCGTCGAAAATCTGGGAAGAGTTCTGGTCACAACTGAATTGGGCGGCGGCGGCACGTCCACTGCGCAGACCAACGCAATAGCTAAAAAAGGTCTGCGCAACGTGCTTATCCACGCCGGGATTCTGCAAGGTGAGATGCAGTTGGACCCGACAATAAATGTGACGATGCCCGATGAAGACTGTTTCTTGTTCAGCGATGGCGAAGGACTGCACGAGGCGGTGATTGATCTGGGCGACCGGGTGGAAAAAGGCGAGTTGATTGCTCGGGTTTGGCCGTTGGATCGTACAGGGGTGCCGCCTCGAGAATATTACGCGCGCCGCGAAGGGCTGTTGATCAGCCGCCACTTTCCTGGCCTCATAAAATCTGGCGATTGTGTTGCCGTGGTAGGCGTGAGTTGAATGTTTGCATAGGAATGAGCAGTCCGACCAATAGAACCCGTTAAATTCTGATGCGCGAAAGAAAGCCAACGTATTTCACAGCGGTGATTTCTTGTCTCCGAACGACGACGTCGTCAGGTCGTAGGTGTTCTGTACAGCGTCGTTGAAGTTCCCGCGGGTTTGTTATCTGAAAACTCCGTCGAACCGGTTTTATGTTTTCTAGCGCCGACTTCATTCTTCAGATTTGGGCAATCACATTGCAAACGAGGAATATTAAATACCCACGTATCAGGCTCAGTTTCATGTATTCAACAACAATACGCGGGGATTTAATCAAAATAACTAGGGAAGATTTTACTTCCACTTATGACCCGTACATCCAATAATACGGATTTTTCACCCAGATCCGAGGGCCGCTCAAGTCGTCGCCAGCCGTCTGCAGCGCGGCGTGTTCTTTGGCTGGAGAATGACCTCAGTGAGTGGTTTTGGTTCCGCAAGAACCGTTTTGTCCGCAAAGCACGTTCGGTATTTCTTTTTGAGGCCCGGAAAAAGTGATGTTGAGGGCGCGTTTCAAAGCGTTTTGGTTGGCCTGAAATTTGACAAAACGGAGCGTTGAAGTTGTTCAGATCGATAGGGTTTCGGTTCGCCTAAAACTTCGTCGAATTGCCACAACTACTTGGAAATAATACGACACTTAACGTCTTATTTTCTGACTATAGAACAGGTGAGTTGTCTCAGAAGGAGTATCAATCGTGATGACGCACCCGAAAAAGGGCTTGGTTCAGGCCTTTACATTAGTTTTGACTTTCACTGCAGGACTATCTTCAGCGGCGGCGGAAAACTCTGCGCCTCCTATCAAGGATGCAGGCGTACTTGCATTCAGTCCCGACGGCACACTGTTTGTTGGGGATTCAGTTTCAGGTGCTATTTACTCATATGAACTTGCGCAGACACAGCCTGCAGCTGGCGGGATGGTTCAGGATATTGATGACAAAGACGTCAAAATTTCTGGTCTGCTTGGTGTGGGACCGAACGACATCTCAATCAATGATCTTGCAGTTCACCCGGTGTCGAAAGAGGTCTTTGTGTCAATTACCAGAGGTCACGGAACCCGCGCGCGTCGTCGTCATTCAAGCCGAGCAAGTCTGCAAGTTCCCATGCCTCTTCAAGTTGCCCAAACACTTGTACAATTGCCTTAGGTAGATCAAACGTTTGCGGCTTTTCAAACCAGGCGTCTGCCTCCTTTATGATATCGATGTCAACGCCAACGTACGCCTGGAAGAACTCTTCCTCACTAATGCTTGCCTCTCTTTCAGCAAACTCCTTCGCCATTTCGCGCAGATACTCTCGTCTCCGCTCGTTCGAGAGCCAATCATGGATCCAATCGCGATAGCTCCTCACTTGGGTTTCTCTTGAGGAGAGCACGAACTCTTTCATCTCGCTACGAGGATCCGGTTCGCCATCATCGCGATCTCTGTAGCCGTTTGAGGGTGGGGCAGGAGGTAGAGTACCAGACCTTTGCAATTCTTTCATGCTCACTTTTCGATATCCTTTTCGAGTTGGGGTAGTGTGCTGCATTCGCGACCTCGATCCGACGAGTTTGTCGGTGGTCCAATTTGTGTCCGCCTACGTATCCAAGTGGCCAGGTCACATCGCCGATAGAGAAACACACGCGCATTGATCCTAATCGCTGGCGGCCCATCGTGGCTTCTTCGCAATCGGTTGAGCGAGGCCGGACTGATGCCCAGAAATTCGGCAGCTTCTGCGGTGCTGCACAGTGACTGTTGGGCTGGATCGCTCATTGACCTCGGCCGATTTGTTGGGTGAATTTCCTCGGCGTGACGATGTTGCTGTCAATGCAGTCTGCAGGTCTTGGCCGTTATTAGGATCGTATCAAATTGGGTTGGTTTGGTCAAGTTTGTGATCGCGAAAATTAAATAAAAACAATAAATTAGTGGTACATTGTGGCACGTCAGCATGCATGGCGTAACATTGTTCCACTCTGCTCAACTATCCCACCAAGCCGAAGGCGGGGGCGTGTGCTGAAACAAAACTTCATGGGGTTGGTCATTCGCTTGCGTGAAGCTTGGCGACGATGTCGGACGCCCGCAGTCGGGCGTATCGTTCGAGCAGCACGCCTGCATCACGATGGCCCGTCAGCATTTGCACTTCAGCGACAGACCATCCTGCGAGCAATTTGTCCGTTGCGGCCTGCGCGCGAAGATCATGCAATCTGACGTCTTCGACACCTGCCCGTGCGCGCAGACGTTGCCACGCCATTCGAACAGAGTTTGCGCTCAGAGGAATCACACACGCGTCTGTGTGCGGTAGAGCGCGCAATACTTCGACGGCTGTGGGCGACAACGGAACGAGTCTTGAGTGCCCGTTCTTGGATCTAGGCAGAAACACCGTACATGCACCAAGATCGACATGCTGCCACTCCATCGAAAGGAGCTCACCACGCCGCATCGCAGTCTCTCTCGCGAGAACCAGAATTGGTTTCAAGTAGGGGTTAAGGCACCTGTCCGCCGATCGAAGCAATCGTTGCCATTCGTCGTCAGTCAACCTGCGATCGCGTTGTTCCTTGATCCTTGGCCGTTTCGCGTGCCGGACCGGGTTCGCGTTTCTTCCGATGTCGCCAAGTACTCGGTCAATTGCTGTTTGCATAATCGACAACTCGCGAACCACTGTAGACGGCTTCGCATCTTGTAGGCGCTCGTCGCGCCAAGTCGAAAAATCTTCCACGCTCAGCGCTTCGACCCGCGATCTGGCCACCTTGGAACGTGCCAATGCCTCGAGTCGCCAGCGCTCACCCGGCATGTCTTCCACCAAACGGCGAAGTGCATCGGCAAGGGTGAGCAACTGAAGCGCATCTGCCTGCTTGCTTGCCGGTGTCGGCAAGGCTCCCCCGATTGCGTCGGTCTGCGCTTCAACGGCGCTTCCCCACTTCATCGCATCCGAGCGTCGTTCGAACGACTTGCTTGCCGTGCGGCCGCGACGTCTGACGATGCACTGCCACTTGTTTCCACGCTTCCTGATTGTTGCCATTCCGGTCACTCCAATAGCGGGGCAACGCGGTGCTGCGAGTGACGAGAGAGTGACAGACACTTGCACGACGGTGCGTGCTGATGGAAGCAACTGCAAAAGATGTCATACACATCAAGCAGTTGATTTGGTCGGAGTGAGAGGATTCGAACCTCCGACCCCTGCCTCCCGAAGACAGTGCTCTACCAGGCTGAGCTACACTCCGACCGTGGCGCGTGATCTATACTTCGGGATGTGGGTGCGCAAGAGGGATTTCCCAAACATAACACGAAAACCCGTTTCGCCGGGATTGGAATATCTGTTGGGTTTCCGGAAAAAATTGAACACTCATCTCAAAGGATCGGTGCGATACAACCTGATCTTTGTGCCGCCGTGATCTACCACCGGACCAGGCGGCAATAAGGGTAAGCGGGTGGCGCGAGCGAGTGATGAATTGCTGGTGACCAATCCAACTCGCCATCCCGAAAAACGGGCGATCAGAACTTTGCCAAGACTGCCATACAAAGACCGCAGCCGCTTGTCGTCGCCTATTCTTCCACCGTAAGGGGGGTTTACAATGATCAAGCCGCAGGGGCCTGGTGGGGCTTTAATATCGCTTAAAGACTTTTGGAGAAACTGGGTAACTTCGTTGACACCTGCCCGTTCCGCGTTGGCCTTGGCGCTTTCAACAGCTCCGGCGTTTCTGTCCGAGCCGAAGAAAGTCAAGCCGGACTTGTATTCTTGAGTGGTGCTGCGCATCTTCTGCCAACGAGCGCGATCAAAAGTTGCAAGTTCCTCGAAAGCAAAGTGTCGTGTACGCCCGGGGAGTAAACCGAGTGCAATCTCAGCCGCTTCGATTACGAAAGTTCCTGAGCCGCACATCGGGTCCAAAACAGGTTCTGATCTATCAAAGCTACACTCTCGGAGGAACATGGCGGCCATCGTCTCGCGCATTGGGGCCTTGGCGACAGCCACTTTATGGCCACGCTTGTGGAGCGGCTCTCCTGAACTGTCGACAGAGAAGGTGCAGATATCCTTTTCTATCCGAAGAAGGACGCGCAATTTGGCGTTTGTCGAAATGGGAGCGCCCAACGATTCTGTTATCGCGCGTTCCACCCGCTGCCGCGCGGCACCGGCATGATATATACGGGACTTTCGACTGATTGCTTCGACTTTTACAGGGACATCTGGGCGTAACACGTTGAACCACGGAAATTTTCGAGCTCGCTTGTCTAATTGCGCAAGGTGAACAGCTGGAAAACCACCCAATCGCACCAGAACCTTGTTGGCGCCCCGCAAGACCAGATTTGCGCGCCATACTTCGGACCAATCGCCGCGGCATAAAACGCCACCCGCAACAGCCTGTGCTTCGGTAAATCCTAACTGGATCGCTTCTGCGCAAAGCGGTGTCTCAAGGCCGGGCGTGGCGACCAGAAAAATTTCAAGATCATCGGTGTCTTCCATCGTGGTTCCTTACACCGGTTGTGAGGTGGGGGCGACAGCCAAATTTGATACGCGTATTTGCACTCAATTTCCGCATTCCACCCATAATGTGGTATTGATGTCGCGATTTGGTCTGTATCGGGTTTGCGTTTGCATTCGTCCCCGCGTAAAGGAGCCGTAATCGGGTTAAGGTCAGCTGTTTCCAACTAGCTGTTGATGAAATTGCGGCACCTCCGATACGATGATTTGTAGCGGATGGGGTTACCTTCGGATCATCGAGAACTGTTGGTGCAAGTAAAAGGCTTGGAAGAACGTAGTGACATGCAAACTTTCAAACTGAAAAAAGGATTGGACCTGCCGGTTCAGGGCGCACCGGCGCAGGAAATCCAACCAGGACCTGAATTTTCGACCGTAGGGGTTTTGGGTGGTGACTACGTCGGACTAAAGCCTAAAATGTTGGTCCAGGAGGGTGACGAGGTTCAACGCGGCGCGCCGTTGTTTTGTCATAAGGATGCTCCAGAAGCATTGATGGTTGCCCCTCTCAGCGGAAGGGTAGTAGCTATCAACCGGGGTGCGCGCCGTGTGTTACAAAGCGTTGTCATCCAAGTTTCTGATGTCCATGACAAAGGCGTCGATTTTGCCGAGATTGGCGACGCAACTAGTGCTGAAGGTGTAACCGCCAAGTTATGCGCTGCAGGTTTATGGACTGCCTTCCGCACGCGACCCTATTCAAAGATGCCTGTACCCGGAAGCAAACCCACAGCAATCTTTGTGACCGCGATCGACACAGATCCGTTGGCCGGGGACGCTGCGGTGATAATAAACGATGCGCCAGAGGCCTTTTCTGATGGTCTGGCTGCGGTATCACAACTGACGGATGGAAAGACCTATCTTTGCCAGCGCGATGGAGATTCTATCCCCGGAGATGATTTGCCGGGGGTCGAGGTGGCTGCATTTTCGGGGCCTCATCCTGCTGGGCTGGCGGGAACGCATATCCATTTTCTGGAGCCGCTTGTAGGCGATAAACAGGTTTGGACAATTGGCTTTCAAGACGTGATAGCGATCGGGCGTCTGTTTCAGACAGGGCACCTTGATCCCAATGTGGTGGTCTCATTGGCAGGACCGGCTGCGCGTCTGCCGCGCCTGATCCGTACGGTAATGGGTGCTTCAACCGAAGACTTGACCCGGGATGAGATCAGCGTGGATGGCACGGCTCGGATCATCTCGGGCTCGATCCTGTCAGGGTACCTTGCGGACGGTCCAACAGCTTACCTAGGCCGTTTCGCACGGCAAATTGCCATAATCCGCGAAGACCACGATCAAATAACTTTAGGATGGATTCTACCAATGCCATCCAAATATGCGGTACAACCTGTGCTTGGTTCTGCGTTCGCCAAAAAACTATTCGCGTTCACCTCAAATCTGAATGGTGGGCGACGCGCAATGGTTCCTACTGGTACATTCGAAGAATTAATGCCCCAGGATTATTTACCCACACAACTTTTGCGCGCGCTGCTGGTCATGGACACTGATACAGCACAGGCTTTGGGTGCAATGGAGCTGGATGAAGAGGATCTGGGTCTCGTGGGTTTTGCGTGCCCGGCAAAGTATGAATACGGGCTGGCGTTGCGCGACTGTCTGACAAAGATTGAAAAGGAGGGCTGAGCCAAATGGGTTTGCGCAGCTTCTTTGACCGGATTGAGCCGAACTTCACCAAAGGCGGCAAATACGAAAAGTACTTTCCCATCTACGAGATGGTGGAAAGCTTCATCTATACTCCGAAAACAGTAACATCTGTTGCGCCACATGCCCGGTCTTACGTGGATATGAAACGGATCATGACTTACGTCGTGATAGCTACGATCCCTTGTATATTGTGGGGGATGTACAACACCGGGTATCAGGCGAATTCGGCCATTGAAGTGCTTGGTCCAGAATCCGCAACCGGGTGGCGGATCTCCATTCTGCAAGCCATTGGAATTTCTCTGAACCCCGAAAGCGTCTTTGCCAATGTAATGCATGGATTGATGTATTTCCTACCGATATACATCGTCACGCTGGTCGCTGGCGGCATCTTCGAGGTTATCTTCGCTACCGTGCGCGGACACGAAGTGAACGAAGGTTTCCTTGTAACATCAATGCTTTATACGCTAATCATGCCAGCCACCGCCCCCCTTTGGCAGGTGGCTTTAGGCATCATCTTTGGCGTGGTGATCGGCAAAGAAGTTTTTGGCGGAACAGGCAAAAACTTCCTCAACCCTGCGTTGGTTGGTAGGGCATTCCTGTACTTTGCTTACCCGGCAAATATGTCGGGCGACACGGTCTGGACACCGGTCGACGGCTTTTCTGGGGCGACTGCATTGTCGGTTTCAGCTTCTCAGGGCTATCAAGCGCTCGCTGCGGATGGCATAACCTGGTGGAACGCCTTTTTTGGTCAGATCCAAGGAAGCTTTGGCGAGACTTCAACATTGGCTTGTATGATCGGCCTTGCCTTCTTGATAGTGACACGAATAGCAAACTATCGGCTGATCGTTGGATGTTTAGCCGGCACAATTGTCTTTACGATGTTGCTTAACCTGATTGGGTCGGACACCAATCCGATGTTTTCCATGCCGTGGTACTGGCATCTAGTAATCGGGGGCTATGCCTTTGGTTTAGCATTCATGGTCACCGAACCTGTTTCTGCGAGCCATACCAACTTGGGTCGCTACATATACGGTGCACTGATTGGGGTGATGGTCGTAATGATCCGCGTGGTTAATCCGGCATTTCCTGAAGGAATGATGCTTGCCATTTTGTTCGGCAACGTCTTTGCGCCACTGATTGATTACTTTGTCGTTCAAGCCAACATCAAACGGAGGGCGCGTCGCCATGTCTGATACGCAACCCCCTGAGCAAAAAGGTGCAATCGCCAGGTTCCTGGCGGCTTCGCCGGATTCGGTTGGCAAGACCATTTTTGTGGCTGTTGCCGTTTGCCTAGTCGCCTCGATGGTGGTTTCCGCCGCTGCAGTTAGCCTTCGACCAGTTCAGGACGCCAACCGCCTGAAGGACAGGCAGGTTAACGTTTTGCAGGTGGCAGGCGTCTATGAACCCGGCATCGACGTCACCGAGGCCTTTGCCGCGTTCGAGCCGCATGTGCTGGAGCTGGAGACTGGTGAATTCGTCGATGATCAATTCGACCCAACGACGTTCGACGATATCGCTGCCGCCAGTGACCCGGACCTGAGTGTCGCGCTGGATGATGATCCGGCAGGAATTGGCCGCAGATCCAATTACCGCGTTATATTTCTATTGCGCGATCAATCCGGTGAATTGGATAAAGTCGTTCTTCCTCTGCACGGCTACGGTCTCTGGTCGACGCTTTACGGTTTCATCGCGTTGGAAAATAACGGCAACGATATTTTTGGCTTGCAGTTTTATCAGCATGGCGAAACCCCCGGACTGGGCGCCGAGGTCGACAATCCGCGTTGGAAAGCATTGTGGAACGGAAAAAAGTTGCGTGATGATGCAGGCGATCTTCAGATCACGGTGTCAAAGACACAACCTGCCGCCGGACCCGACTTTTATGTTGATGCGTTGGCTGGTGCCACTCTGACATCGGTTGGGGTCGATAACCTTGTGAAATTCTGGATGGGTGACGCGGGTTACGCTCCGTTTCTGGCCAAACTGCAAGCAGGAGAGTTCTGATGTCGCAGACAAGAAAAGAGCTTTTGGTCGACCCGCTTGTCGACAATAACCCGATCACATTACAGGTACTCGGCATCTGTTCGGCCTTGGCGGTGACCTCGTCGCTGCAAGTGTCAATGGTTATGGCGCTGGCCGTTATCTTTGTAACGTCGTTCTCATCCTTTTTCATTTCTTGCCTACGCAATCAGATACCCGGTTCAATCCGGATCATCGTGCAGATGGTGATCATTGCCTCGCTCGTGATTTTGGTGGATCAAATCCTCAAAGCATATGCTTTCGAGATTTCTAAGACCCTGTCGGTTTTCGTTGGCCTTATTATCACCAACTGCATTGTGATGGGCCGTGCCGAAGCTTTTGCAATGAAAAACCCACCTGTCGCGTCTTTCATCGACGGGATGGGAAACGGCATGGGCTATGGCCTGATCCTGTTGCTGGTAGGTTTCATCCGCGAATTGTTTGGGGCGGGGTCGCTATTTGGCATTACAATTTTGCAGACCGTGAATAACGGGGGCTGGTACGTGCCGAACGGCATGTTGCTTTTGCCGCCCTCCGCGTTTTTCATTATCGGGCTGATTATTTGGGCTTTCCGAACCTGGAAACCCAGCCAAGTCGAAGAGCGTGAATACAAAATTCAACAGGTAGAGGCGCACTGATGGAAGGGCTTATCTCATTGGCCGTAAAGGCCATCTTTGTTGAAAACCTTGCGCTCAGCTTCTTTCTGGGTATGTGCACCTTTATCGCCGTTTCGAAGAAGATCTCGACTGCGCTCGGCTTGGGTATATCAGTGATGCTGGTTCAGGCCATTACAGTACCCACAAATAATCTGTTGCTGAATTATCTGCTGAAACCAGGCGCACTGGCATGGGCAGGGTTCCCGGATGTTGACCTAACTTTTCTTGGTTTGATTTCTTATATTGGCGTCATCGCGGCTATGGTGCAGATCCTAGAGATGATCCTCGATAAGTATTTTCCACCTCTGTACAACGCATTGGGTATTTTCCTGCCTTTGATTACCGTAAATTGCGCCATACTGGGCGGGTCTTTGTTCATGGTCGAGAGGGATTACAACTTCGCTGAAGCGGCGACTTACGGTCTCTCCTCGGGCTTTGGATGGGCTTTGGCCATCACGGCAATGGCCGGTGTCAGGGAAAAGCTGAAATATTCCGATATTCCTGACGGATTGCAGGGTCTGGGTATCACCTTTATCACGGCGGGCTTGATGGCGATGGCTTTCATGTCCTTCTCAGGCGTGAAGCTTTAAGGAGGGGCCTATGGAAACGTTCAGCTTAGGCGTCATCCTATTTACCTTGATCGTTCTCGCGCTGGTCTCGGTTATCATGGCCGCCCGGTCGCGGTTGGTTTCGACCGGTAACGTGAATATCACCATCAACGGTGAAAAAACGATTTCGGTCCCTGCTGGTGGCAAGCTTTTGCAAACGCTGGCGGCAGAGAAGCTGTTTGTCCCGTCCGCTTGCGGGGGCGGTGGAACCTGCGCACAGTGCCGCGTGCGCATTCATTCGGGCGGCGGATCAATACTGCCGACTGAAGAGAGCCATATCACTAAGCGAGAGGCATCTTGTGGGGATCGGCTTTCCTGTCAGGTGGCAGTCAAGCAGGACATGGATATCGAAGTTCCGGAGGAGGTCTTTGGTGTCAAGAAGTGGGAATGTACCGTTCGTTCGAACGAAAACGTTGCGACCTTTATCAAGGCCCTGACGCTGGACTTACCTGAAGGCGAGGATGTGAATTTCCGTGCTGGAGGCTACATTCAGATCGAGGCGCCAGCGCACCAGCTGGCGTATACCGATTTCGACGTTGATGAGGAGTATCGCGAAGACTGGGACAAATTCAATTTGTGGCAATACAAGTCAGTGGTTGCCGAGCCGATTGAACGTGCTTACTCCATGGCCAACTATCCAGAAGAGAAGGGTATGATCATGCTCAACGTTCGGGTGGCTTCGCCGCCGCCGGGATCAGAGGGCATACCTGCGGGTCAGATGTCGTCCTACATTTTCAACTTGAAACCAGGTGACAAAGTTACGATCTCCGGCCCTTTTGGTGAATTCTTCGCGCGCGACACAGAAAAGGAGATGGTCTTCATAGGCGGAGGTGCGGGTATGGCACCGATGCGCAGCCACATCTTTGATCAGCTCAAAAGATTGAAAACGAAACGAAAAATTAGTTTTTGGTATGGGGCTAGGTCCAAGCGAGAGATGTTCTTTGTCGAGGATTTCGACTCACTCGCGGTAGAAAACGAAAACTTTGAATGGCATGTTGCCTTGTCTGATCCTCAGCCTGGAGATGATTGGGACGGCTACACAGGTTTTATCCATAACGTGTTGTTCGAAGAATACCTCAAGAACCATCCGGCGCCGGAAGATTGCGAATTCTACATGTGCGGACCACCGATCATGAACCAGTCTGTTATAAACATGCTGCTGGATCTTGGCGTGGACCGTGAAGACATCATGCTTGATGATTTTGGTGGCTGATATGTCAAAAAACCGAAGTTTAATGCGTCGGTTTGTTTTGGTGTGGCCAAGAAACTCAAATCGGCGAACTGTGAAAGCCTAAGCGTTGGGCGTCGCAATTCTACAATCACGTTCCGAGTTTGAATCCTGCTTATTTGTATAGAATTCGTCGGCAGCTCAGATTTTCTTCGGGCACATTAGACAGGGAAGAAACGGAATTCAGCTTTCCGTCATCTGCGACTTGTGACCCCGCAGAGAGCTGACAGCAATTACTTGGAGCATGTTGCAACAAGTTCTGCTGGATTTCCGGATTGCTGCTCTTGGTCCAGCAGGGTAGGGAACAGAGCAGATGCTGAATGGTTGGATAAAAAATCTGTTCTCTGCGTCGCGCTCAGGAAAATCGGGCTCGGCGTTGTCAACGCTCGCCCCTGCAGAACGATTTTATGCGGTGGGGGATATCCATGGTCGTCTGGACTTGTTGCAACGGCTAATCGCTTCGCTCGATGCAGATTGCCCGCTCGTATTTGTCGGGGACTATATCGATAGAGGTGAGTGTAGCGCACAGGTATTACGCCACCTTTACCATCTATCCGGAGTCAAGGACCGCGAAGTGATTTGTCTTTTAGGAAATCATGAAGACATGTTGCTTCAATTTCTAAAAAACCCAGAGGCAATGGCGCGAATGTGGTGGCACAATGGTGGCAGACAGACGCTAGCTTCCTTTGGCGTTGCCGATGGAACCGAGACCACGGACAGGTTGAATGAGATTGGCGAAGCGTTGCGGCGCGAGATGGGCCAACCGCTTTTGGAATGGATTCAGGACAGACCGCTTACCTGGACCAGTGGAAACGTGACCGTTGTGCATGCCGCACTTGATCCACATCGATCCGTTGATAAGCAATCAAGAAAGGTTTGCCTGTGGGGGCACCCGCAATTCCCTGGCCCGCGCCGCAAAGACGGACAGTGGATTGTGCACGGCCATACAATCGTGACTGATCCAACGGTCGAAAACCAAGTGATTTCAATTGACACCGGAGCCTTTGCGACCAACCACCTTACAGCGGCTGAAATATCCAGTGGACAGGTCCGTTTTTTGTCCACTGACAGAAATGGGGTTACTCAGTTGTGAGAGCTTAATAATCCAAATACGGGTTTAACCTACGATCATTTGTTTCATTCTAAGGGCCTCGTATTCCAGTTCTTTCAAACGGAAATGCACTACGTCGCCAATAGTGATAACCCCGCGCAAGATGCCGTCGCTCAGCACCGGCATGTGGCGAAAGCGCCCTTCAGTCATGGTTTTGAGTACGTCGTTCAGCGGGTCGTCAGGTTTGCACGTCTGCACGTCTCGGGTCATTAGATCGCTGACCGATTGCGGCAGAGTCTGTCCCGGTGTTTCAGCCATGCGACGAACGATATCGCGTTCAGAAAGAATTCCTTGCAGCGTTCCGTTCTGATCTGTCACTACAACGGCGCCAATTCGTTTTTCCCGCAAAATTTCGACAACCGAATGGATCGTGTCAGTCGGTCTAACAGCGAATACGGCGTCTCCTTTACCTTCCAGCAGCTTGGCCACTGTCGTGTTGGTTTGCGAAAGGTTCGATTCGACCGATTGGCTGCGTGTGGCCGTAGTGGCCTTGTCGCCGCGGGTCGGGGGCTGGTAAGAGCTTGGGGCCATGGGCTGTCTCCTCCTGCATGTGTGTGGACTGTCTTATCTACCTTATCGCAGGCATAAGCCCTGTATAGGGTGCAATTTCGAAATCTGGTTAAACTCTGCCTTACAGGAAGCTCCTGCCGCATGAGCCAACTTTACTTAACACCGCCTGTAGCCGCATTGATCTTTCTGGGCGTAGTCATTTGCGGGCACAACTTTAGACGGATTTGGAAGCAACAGGCACCCGGATGGCGGAAAAGAGCCTGGATTTTCGGGGTTCCCGCCGCGATTGGTCTGATCGTTCTTGGGTTTTTACCGATGAAACTTTAGGTCAGATTTGACTCTGTTAGGGGTCGCTGGCATACGCCGAGCACGGTTATCCCATGAGGTCATACGATGCGCAGCCTGATTGCACTGGCTTTCACGTTTCTTGTAGCGGGATGTTGGTTCGACACTGAACCAGATGTGGTTCGACTGTCTGGTGAGACGATGGGGACCACCTTTGACATCACGGCGATCGGTGATGAACTGAATGAAACTACTTTGGCAGCGGCCGTGCAGGATACTTTGGCAGAGGTCAACGCCAAGATGTCCAATTGGGATCCAAACTCCGAGGTGTCTGTTTTCTCGGCTTCATCCAATACGGAACCCGTTGCTATCTCTGAAGAATTTGCACTTGTAATTGAAGCGGCAAACGAAGTTCACGAAAAGTCGGGCGGGATGTTTGACGTGACACTGGGTCCGTTGATCGAGCTTTGGGGTTTCGGGCCGCGCAAACCAGAAGACCCTGTTCCATCAGATTCTGATATTCAAAAGGCTCTGGCGGCTGTCGGGCAAGATCGTCTGCTGATTTTGGACCGAAACGCAGGCACGTTGGCAAAGGCCGATGCCAATGTTGGGATAAATTTGTCCGCAATAGCCAAAGGCTACGGCATTGATGCTATTGCAGGTGCTCTCGCAGAGGCAGGAGTCGAAAACTATTTGGTTGAAATCGGCGGAGATTTGGTCGCTAAAGGCGAAAACGAAAGCGGCGAACGCTGGCGGATAGGTATAGAAAAACCTGAAACCGGCTCGCAGACCATCCAGCTAGTGGTGCCTGTAGCAGACTTGGGGTTGGCCACATCAGGTGACTATAAGAACTTCTTCGAGCAGGATGGTATTCGGTATTCACATATCATAAACCCAGTGACTGGACGTCCGATCACGCATCGAACTACTTCGGTCACTGTTCTGGCTGAAAATGCGATGATGGCGGACGCCTGGGCTACGGCGATGCTGGCGTTAGGTCAGGAAAAGGGGTTGAAGCTGGCGGAAGAGCAAGATCTTGCTGTGTTTTTCATCTCAAGGGATGTGACAGGTGACGAGGAAACCTATATCACAGTAACCAGCAGCGCGTTCACGAATGTGCTCGACTCCGACTGACAGTTAGGAACAGCGATGACCACTTTTCTTCTGGCTTTTGTACTTTTGCTCATTGTCATGGTCGGTATGTCGTTGGGTGTAATGCTGATCGGCAAAACAATTAAAGGAAGCTGCGGCGGCCTGAATGCAATTTCTGGCGCAGATAAATGTCTTGTCTGCCACAAAGATATCGATCCAGACAGCCCACTGCGGGATCAATTGCAGTGTAAGCGTGCGAAAAAGATGCTGCAGCGGATGGAAGGCTAGGATACCACTCTTGGCATGAACAAAGCCAAGAATATCCTTTTCATCATGTTCGATCAGCTGCGTTGGGATTACCTTAGCTGCTATGGACATCCGCATTTGCATACCCCGAACATTGATCGTCTTGCTTCGAAAGGTGTTCGATTCACGCGTGCGTATATTCAATCGCCGATTTGCGGTAGCTCGCGTATGTCCACCTATACGGGGCGCTATGTGCATTCACACGGCGCGTCTTGGAATAACATTCCACTGAAAGTAGGCGAGATCACGATGGGCGACCATCTTCGGAAAGCAGGCATGGATTGTTGGCTGGTCGGCAAGACACATATGGCCGCGGACGCTGAAGGCATGGCACGGTTAGGGTTGGAACCTGACAGCGTTATCGGTGCTCGGGTGGCGGAATGTGGGTTTGACGTTTTCGAGCGAGATGATGGTTTGCGAGCAGAAGGGCCCGATGGGTTTTACGATCCGAACGGCGCAAAGAAATACAATCAGTATCTTTCAAATAAAGGGTACGAGGGCGATAATCCCTGGCACGACTTCGCCAATTCCGGGTTGGATGCCGAGGGTAACGTTCTTTCTGGTTGGTTCTTAAAATATTCCTCCGAACCAGCGAACATAGCAGAAGAAGACAGTGAAACCCCGTACCTGACCACGCGGGGAATAGAGTTTATGCAAAGCCACGACGGGCCTTGGTGTTGCCACCTTAGCTATATCAAACCTCATTGGCCTTACATCGTGCCTGAACCGTATGCGTCGATGTATGGTCCGGAACATGTTGTTCCACCGGTCCGATCAGAGGCTGAGCGGGAAGACGCACATCCTGTACTTAGGGCGTTTATGGAGACCAAGGTCGGTCAGGCCTTTTCAAGGCAGGATGTTCGAGACGCTGTGATTCCGGCCTACATGGGCCTGATAAAACAAGCAGATGACCAGATGGGTCGCTTGTTTGAATGGATGGAACGGACGGGGCGAATGCAGGACACAATGATTGTTCTGACCTCGGACCACGGTGATTTTCTTGGTGATCACTGGATGGGGGAAAAGACTTTCTTTCACGATGCCTCTACGAAGATGCCCCTGATAATTTATGATCCTTCGTCCGAGGCGGATGCCACTCGTGGTACAACCTGCGATGCGCTGGTCGAGTCGATTGACCTGGCCCCGACTTTTGTTGAAGTGGCAGGCGGAGAAATGGCGGGCCATATACTTGAAGGGCATTCCCTGTTGCCGATACTTCATGGCGATGCGACTGAAACACCCCGCGAGTTCGCGATTTGCGAGTACGATTATTCCGCTTCGTCTATAGTTGAGAAACTTAATACTTCGGTCCGCGACGCGGTTATGTTCATGGTTGTGACCCCAAAGTGGAAGTTGATCCACTGCGAAGGCGGTCACCGTCCTATCCTTTTCGATTTGGACGCCGATCCAGAAGAGTTGATCGATCTCGGCAACAGCACGGAACACGAGGACATCATTGCAAAGCTTTACGATAATCTCTTCGCGTGGGCGCGTCGACCATCGCAGCGCACAACGCGCTCAGAACAACAGCTGAATGATATGCGGACAAAAAGCGGTGGTACCGGAGTTATGATTGGAATTTACGACGAAAATGATGCACCGCTGAAACTGACCGTAAAGTACCGGGGCAGAAAGGCCAGACCGTTTGCGGAGTACATGCCCAAAGAAGATTAAAACTTCTGAACCTTGCCCAAAATGCGGTTCACCCCCGGGCAGGCTGAGGTTAGAAGAAGGGCCAAGTTCAGCTATCGGAGAGCTCAAATGACTGTCCCTAAACCCGTAGTATTGTGCATTCTCGACGGCTGGGGAGTATCAGACAGCACTGAAGCCAATGCGCCGTTAATGGCGAACACGCCGACATTTGACTCAATTATGTCCAAAGGACCGCACGCCAAGCTGATAACCCATGGTCCTGATGTAGGACTGCCCAGCGGGCAGATGGGAAATTCAGAAGTTGGACACACAAATATCGGCGCAGGCCGCGTGGTTGCAATGGATTTGGGGCAGATCGATTTAGCTATCGAGGACGGTTCTTTTTTTGAAAACGCCGCTTTGCAGACTTTCATCGCAAATGTGAAGGCTGTCGGTGGAACCGCTCACCTTATGGGTCTTGTTTCAGACGGCGGGGTGCATGGGCATTTGAATCATATCATTGCAGCAGCCAAAGCGATCACAGATTCGGGGGTTCCGGTTGCGCTGCACGCAATTACGGATGGAAGAGATGTTCCACCAAAATCGGCGTTGACATTTGTTGCCGAGCTTGAGCGGCATTTGCCCGAAGGCGCGCGCATTGCGACGCTTTGTGGGCGTTACTATGCGATGGACCGTGACAACCGTTGGGAACGTGTTTCCCAAGCATATGAAGCAATGATCAAGGGGCAAGGCAGAACGGCCCAAACGGCCACAGAGGCTGTTGAGCAGGCCTATGATCTGTCTGAAACGGACGAATTCATTATCCCTACTGTTTTGGGTTCATTCAGCGGTGCTATGAATGGTGATGGGTTCTTTTGCCTGAATTTTCGTGCTGATCGCGCCCGTGAAATCCTGCGCGCAATTGCCGAGCCGAAGTTTTCCGATTTTGATACCGGTTTGCGCCCGTCTTTTTCGGCAATTTTGGGAATGGTTGAATACTCAGATGGGCATAACGCTTATATGACGACGGTGTTCCCAAAGCGTGACATCGTAAATACGTTGGGCGAATGGGTGGCAAAACATGGTTTGCGTCAGTTCCGCTTGGCTGAGACTGAAAAGTACCCGCATGTAACTTTCTTCCTCAACGGCGGCAAAGAACAAGCTGAGTTGGGAGAAGACCGCTATATGCCGAAATCCCCCAAAGTCGCAACTTATGATCTACAACCTGAAATGTCGTCGGTCGAAGTCACTGATAAATTCGTAGAAGCTATCGACGCAGGCTATGATCTGATCGTAACAAACTATGCAAACCCTGACATGGTAGGTCACACCGGTGATCTTGAGGCTGCGATCAAAGCCTGTGAGGCAGTGGATCGGGGTTTGGCAAAGGTGATTGAGGCACTTGAGAAAGCAGGGGGCGCCATGATCGTTACTGCCGATCACGGAAACTGTGAGGTTATGGTGGATCCGGAAACAGGTGGTCCCCATACAGCTCACACCCTGAACCCGGTTCCTGTCGCATTGGTTGGTGGTCCTTTGGGCGTATCATTGCGAGAAGGGCGCCTTTCGGATTTAGCCCCGACTATTCTTGACCTAATGGGTCTGCCCAAACCGCCAGAAATGACAGGAGAAAGTCTGATATCATGAAGCTGTGCACGCTTTTGCTTGCTGTGGTGTGTTATCCATTTTGGGCATTTGCGCAAAGTGATCCTTCGCATGCGGCGTTAGAGGCGGCGGAAATGCTGGAACAGGCTTCGGTTAAGTTGAATGAGGCTGAAGACACGCGTGACAGGGTAAAGGCATTGACCGAAACTATTCAGGCATTTGAGGCTGGGTTATCGGCCATGCGTGAAGGGTTGCGCAGGGCATCGCTGCGCGAAGCACAGCTGACTGCTGAATTGAATGCTCGGGAAGATGAAATCGCCCAGTTTCTAGGTGTCTTGCAGACAATAGAGACCACGGCGCCGCCACTTTTGATGCTGCATCCTTCGGGCCCGTTAGGTACCGCACGTGCAGGCATGATGTTGTCTGAAGTAACTCCGGGACTGCATGCTCGCGCTCAGTCGCTGGCGAAAGACTTGAATGAGGTCCGGATTTTGCGTGATCTGCAGCAAAACGCTGCAGAGACTCTGACCAAAGGCCTTACTGGTGCTCAGGACGCGCGCACACGGTTGAGCGAAGCCATCGCTGATCGAACGGATCTGCCCCGCCGGTTTGTCGAAGATCCTGTGCGAACCGCGATCCTTATCGCATCAACTGAGACACTGGATGGGTTCGCCAGCGGGCTGTCGCAGATATCAGATAGCGGAATTATCGAATCAAACGCGAATATCAAAGACAGAAAAGGTCAGATCGAACTGCCGACCCAAGGTGTGATGCTGCACAGGGCAGGAGAAACGGACGCGGCAGGTGTGTCGCGACCTGGAATTGTTTTGGGAACAAGACCTCGCGCACTTGTTGTATCTCCGACTGCAGCCACGATCCGTTACCGCGGACCGCTTTTGGACCTTGGGAACCTGATTATTCTAGAGCCGCAACCCGGTTTGTTATTCGTCTTTTCAGGCCTGCAGGACGTGTTTGGTCAAACCGGTCAGGTTATTCCAGAGGGTACTCCGGTTGGCCTAATGCCCGGAGAAATGCCCGGAATCGGCGCTATTATGTCAACAAGCGGTGATGGCACTGGAACTGACTGGTCAGAAACGCTCTATATAGAGGTAAGACAAGACAACAACTCCGTGGATCCGGAATCATGGTTTCGGACGGATAAGGATGGATAAACGAATATGAAAAAATTCTTGATTGCTGGCTTGGCCGGTACTGTGGCAGGGATTGTTGCAACCACTCAGATCGCAGGCCCGTTACTGGCGCAAGAGGCGGAAAGTAAGGCCGACGTATATCAACAGCTTGATCTTTTCGGAGATATCTTTGAACGCATTCGTGCGCAGTATGTCGAAGAGGTTGAAACCGACGAGTTGATCGAAGCTGCGATCGACGGCATGTTGACTTCTTTGGACCCGCATTCCAGTTACCTTTCGCCTGACGATGCCGAGCAGATGCGCGTTCAGACACGCGGCGAATTCGGTGGGTTAGGCATCGAGGTCACGCAAGAAGAAGGCTTTGTCAAAGTCGTATCGCCTATTGATGATACTCCTGCAGATGAGGCAGGGATCGAGGCGGGTGATTTCATAACTCACGTAGACGGCGAAAGCATCCTAGGCCTTACCCTGGATTCCGCCGTTGATTTGATGCGCGGTCCTGTCGGCTCCGAGATTGTTATTACTGTGGTCCGAGAGGGTGAGCCGGAACCATTTGACGTTACAATTATTCGCGACACCATCAAGTTGACCGCCGTTCGCGCGCGGACTGAAGGAACAAGTGTTGTACTCCGTGTTACAACATTCAACGATCAGACCTATCCGAACCTGAAGGAGGGTCTGGAAGAACAGATCGAAGAAGTTGGTGGCATTGAAAATGTCAACGGCATCGTGCTTGACCTGCGCAATAATCCCGGTGGCTTGCTGACCCAGGCCATAAAGGTTTCAGACGCTTTTCTGGAAGAAGGAGAAATCGTGTCGACCCGCGGTCGCGATCCTGCGGACGGTGAGCGGTTTAATGCGACGCCAGGTGATTTATCAGCAGGCAAGCCCATTGTTGTTCTGATTAATGGTGGCTCGGCCTCGGCTTCGGAAATCGTGGCGGGCGCGCTGCAGGATCATAACCGCGCTATCGTTGTTGGAACAAAAAGTTTCGGAAAAGGTTCTGTTCAAACGGTGATGCCTCTGCGGGGCGACGGGGCGATGCGCTTGACAACCTCTCGTTATTACACGCCATCGGGTCGTTCGATCCAAGCGCTTGGAGTCAGCCCGGACATCATCGTTGAACAGCCGCGCCCTGCACCCGAAACTGAAGAAGAGGAAGAAAGCGACGCACGCACCCGGTCTGAAGCCGATCTGCGGGGCAGCTTGAATAATGACAGTTTAAGCGAGGACGAAATCCGCCAAATCGAGGAAGATCGAGCCAAAGCAGAAGCAACCGCTGAACTTCGCGAGCAGGACTACCAGCTAGCCTATGCCATCGACATTCTCAAAGGTTTGTCAGCCTTTCGGCCCAGTGGCCCGTCCCAGTGACGGGTAGATGAAAAGAAGTAGGGCCGCGTTTCTCGCGGCCTTCTTTTTCTGGATCAACCTTCGACTTTGTGGAGCTTTTTCTCGTCTAGTAACCGCGCAAGCACTATACCTGCCGAAACGGAAATAGTGGCGAAGACAAAGGCCATGTTCATACCAGCGTCAAACGCCGTTGCGATGGCCGTATTGACCTTCTCGGCTTCGCCCGGATCGAGTTTTTGCATTACCGCCTGAGCGGATTTAGTGGTCAGTGTCCCACCATTGATTATCTTTTGGTCCGCGTCGGACATGTTTACACCAGCGTCTGAAAGGCTTGTACGAAGGCTGGCGAGGCTGGTGGCATACATTATTGCGGTGGCGCAGGCGACAGCGATGGCGCCATAGACCAGATGAGTCATGAAACTCAACCCGCCAACCAGACCGGCACGTTCAGGCTTGACCGCACAAACCGCTGCGGTTCCGGATGTACCAACTGTCAGTGTAGCACCCAAGCCGATCATCGCCATACCCGGTAGGATTTGGAAATACCCGAATGCGACTGGCAGGACCACGATGCTGGCAGCGCCAATTGTGGCGCAAACGTATCCCCAAGTCAGCAAACGTTTTGGACCAAAGTCGTTGTACAAAGTGCCCGAGACGATCGACCCAACGGCCAGTAACACAGTCAGTGGCGCCAAACCCAGCGCTGATTGAAATGTTGACCAGCCAAGGACCTTTTGCATGTATTGCGGAAAATACAACAGCCCAACAAATACCGCCGCTACATTGAACATATTCAAGCCCAATGTGTACAAAAACTGCCGATTTTGAACGAGTTGCGGCAACAGAAGCGGCTCCTCCACCCGTTTTTCGACTTTTGGGAACAATACAAATAACGTCGCGCTGACAAGGAACAAAAGCATCACAGGAACGGAAGTCCATCCCCAGTCTGCCCCTACATCAAGCGCGTATAGCAGCAAGAGAACAGCAAATGACAAAATCCCCATTCCAGCAAAATCAATGTGTTCACCTTGCTTGTGCTTGGTCTCACGTTCCATAAGCAGAACAGCTGTAAGCATGGATATGCAGGAAAAGATAACGTTGGCCAGAAAGAATAGCCGCCAGTCACCAAAGTTGACGACCGCCCCGCTGATCATTGGACCAAAAACATTGCCGGTTGTAACACCGGCCAGAATGAGGCCCATAACCAGCGCACGATGTTCTTCGCGGGAAACCTTGGTGGCGCCGTAGGCCAAAGTGCATGGCCACACGCAACCCGCTCCAATTCCCTGCAAGGCCCTAGCACCGATCAGATAGTCCAGCCCGGGTGAAACATAGCAAAGTATTGAGGCGAAGAGGAAGATCGAGAGGCCGACAATCATCATCCTGCGATGGCCGAACATATCACCCATGCGCCCGCCAGCTACCATCGTCATTGCAAAGAACAGGGCATAGATGTTTAGCACCCATTGTGTACTGGTAATGTCGGCATCAAAGCTGTTTTCGATCGCGGGCACGAGCATCAGGGCCCCGGTGAAATCGATCCCGATACCAAAGGCCGTCACCATTAGTGCGATGATTTTTATGATGCTCTTGCGGTCCAAAGGGTCATCCGTGCCGTGTCTTTCGGTCCAATGATGCACGGCAACGGCGGAAAAGAAACAAAATTTAGTTTATTGGGAACACGTCCAAACCGTCTAAGATTATGGTTTTGGGGCCATAGATCGGCGAAATGCCCGTTTAAGCATGTCCAATTCAGAGCGCAGCAGAGCAACCTCGGCTCGTAAATCATCGGCGGCGGGTGTGCCCGCTATGATGGTGAAATCGCTCAGTTTCCGATCTGAGTCGGCGTCATAAATGGCTATGCAGTGTACTCCGTCTGACAGTGCCGCGATGGGCACCGGAATTCGTAGATTCCAGCCACCGTTGGCAGGTATCAGTTCGATGCCCTCAAGCAGCTCATCCAGATAAATAGCTTCAATACTGGGTTCGGCATCAGATAATATGTGGCCCTCCCAAATTGCGTTTTCGAAGTTGGTTGGTGTGAGAGTGATCTCTTTCATATAGGTTCCTTTACAGATCGGCGCGGTGATGGCGGCAGAGTGTCAAATCTCGCAACACGATCCGATTCATCGGCGGTCTTTCCATGATCAGATCCAGCCAAAGTTTTTCAATTCGCCGTTCATTTATCTCTAAATGCGCCAGATCGAAATCGATAGAAGATGCTGCGTCGATTGTATCAAGTTCCCTTAGAACGTGTTCTGTGTTCGGGCCGTGTTGAATGTTCAGTCGTGCCACCAATTGCACAGGTCGCTCCTGCTCTACGAGTGTGTCCAACCGGATCAAATGCTGTTTGGTAAGGTCAGCCGCGGCTTCCGAGGGTATTTCCACCGAAACGGAAAAGAAAGATCCGGCGAAATCGAACGTTTCGAGTACAAGACTGAATGGCGCCAGATCTTTGTCGCGTCGATTTCTCACTTGCCGAAATGCGATTTCGGCCAAAGGGCAATCATGAAACAGCGTGACATGCCCATCTACACGCGCTTTGCGCGGAATTGAGGCAAGCCCGTGGCGATCAAGGGGTTCGCGCCAGAGGTCGGGTCTCCAAGACCAATCAGTGCCAATAGGTGTTGAAAAGCGAGAAGAGCCAACAAGTGGGCGTACAAGCCGCCCATCCGCCTGTTGGATCAACTGATCCAAACGAGCCCGGAGTTGCCGAGCTTGGTCACGTTGATGCCTTAAGATCGGCAGGGGTGTACGGTCAGCTTGCTGACCTGCTCGTGTCCAACGCGCCAGATATCTGCGATACAAGTAAAGATCCAGAATTCTGTTCATGTCCTCATTTTCCGAAACTGAACCATCATTAGTCAAAGAAAGCCGGGGATTTAAAGCCATCTTTGCAAATCTGAGGTCCAATCTTTCCAAAATGTGAACCGCCTCAACTGCATTGAGTTAGAATGCGCGCCTTGTAATTGACCATTCTTGCATTAGGTCAGGCTGCCGCGTACCTTCAGCGCCTGCAGGCAGCGTGCTGTTGGGAAACAATGCAATACACCCAAAGTAAAGAAGGCAGGGGCATGGAACCCACCCTATTTTCATTCATCTGGAAATACTCAAAAAAGCAGCAGCTTGTTTTGCTTGCACTAACAGTTTTATCTTTTCCATTCCTTTACGCTTCGCTTGAGCTTCCAAAGCAAATAATCAACGATGCAATTGGCGCGCCCGCAAAAACAGTTGAAGCACTAGGGTTCACGGTAACGCAGGTGCAGTACCTGATGATCCTGTGCTTTGCTTTTTTAGCTACAGTTATCGCCAGCGGGTTGATGAAGATGCGCATCAACACGATGAAAGGTGTTTTGGCTGAACGCATGCTTCGTCGCCTGCGGTATACGTTGATCAGTCGGTCAATGCGGTTTCCCAAGTCCTATTTTGCCGCCACAAGCCAGGGTGAATTGGTTTCTATGATCACGTCCGAAGCTGAACCAATGGGCGGTTTGATGGGCGACGCCATTGCGCAGCCCGTTTTCCAGTTTGGTCAGATGATGACGATCGTGACGTTCTTGTTCATGCAAAGCGTCTGGTTTGGGCTTGCCAGTATCGCGCTAATCCCACTGCAGGCTTGGTTGATTCCAAAATTACAGCGCCAAATCAACTTGTTGAACAAGGATAGAATCCAAGAGGTCCGTCATCTTAGTTCGGAAATAGGCGAGAGCGCCGCTGGCATTAGCGATCTTCGCACCAATGGCGGCTGGCGCTACAGGCTGGCGCAATTCAGCCATCGATTGGGGACCTTGTTCGAGATCCGTTTCAAGATTTATAACAAAAAGTTCTTTATGAAATTTCTGAACAATCTGATCACACAGATGACGCCATTCCTTTTTTATTCGGTTGGTGGCTACCTTGCGATCACAGGAGAGGTCACTGTTGGCGCCTTGGTCGCGGCATTGGGTGCGTATAAGGACCTAAGCGGCCCATGGAAGGACTTGCTGACTTATTACAATCAAGTTCAGGACATGTCGTTGCGGTGGGAAATCGTTACCGAACGTTTTGCTCCGTCAAACATGATCCCCGAAGAACTGTTTGAAGGCGAACCAGAGACAATTCCCCGCCTGACCGGAGATATTGAACTGCGCAATGTAACGGTGCGCGACGATGACGGCAAAACCATCTTGGAGGATATTGATCTTACAATCCCTCAGGGTGCACGTGTGGCTATTCAGTCTGTCCATTCGGCCGAGCGCAGCGCGTTAGCGCAACTGCTGACACGTGAGGTACTCCCAGTTCAGGGAGAAGTGATCATAGCCGGACACAATCTGAATGAATTGCATCAAAAAGTTATCGCTGCACGGATCGGTTACGCCTATTCACGGCCCTATCTCTTTGACGGAACGCTGGGAGATAACTTGTTGATGCCTTTGCGGACTCATCCGCAGCACGAGAGCGAGGCCATAAAAGTGCCAACTCGTCGGCAAATCGAGGCTGTGCGCGCGGGCAACCCGCCGGATTCTCTGAGCGATGAATGGATCGACCCCGGTCTGGCAGGATTGGACGACATCGAAGAGATTCGCGACTGGTGGTTCAAGCTCGTTGAGGCAATGGGAATAGACGAGTTTATGTTCCGCCGCACACTCCGCTCCCAGTTCGATCCAAACGCGCACCCAGTGCTTGCTGAGGCGATCGTAAAGCTGCGTGACAAAGTTGCGGCACGCCTAAAAGAAGAAGGTTTGGATGAATACGTTTATCGCTTTGACCCCAACCAGTTTAATCCAGCGGTTCCGTTAGGTGGTAACCTGCTGTTTTCTGCGCCAAGCCGGGATATCTCGCCTGACATACTTGCTGGTGACGACCGTTTTCTGTCGATGCTGGCGGCGCACGGTTTAGACGACGATGCACTGGCCATAGCCGAAGCCGTGTTGGAAACGCTGAACCAAACCTTTGGACGGGATGGGGCAGATCACCCACTGTTTTTGCGTCTGGGTTTGTCCAAGGATATGTATCATCGACTGTTGGACATAGAAGAACGGCGGCAAACCAAGGGTGATGCAGAAATCAGCGATACTGAACGTGCGCTTTTGTTGACAGTACCCTTTATGCTGACGGCCGAGCAGATAGGACCGAGTTTTCCCGAAGAATACAAGGAGAAGATACTTTCCATCCGTCGCAATCAGGCCGAGCGTTTGCGCGACGCGATGGATGGGATGTTTGTTCCGGTCATGCCAGATGTGTACCTGCCGAGATTGACCGCAATGGAAAACGCAATTTATGGGCGCGTATCATTAATGGCCGGAGCAAAAGCCGAAGAGATCGAAAATGTAGTGGCTGAAGTCCTGAACGAGGCAGGTTTGCGCCGCCGCGCTGCTGCCATAATTTATGACTTACCCGCGGGTTTGGGTGGGAACAACTTGCCGACAGTCTTTCAGGAACGTGTTGCGTTTTCCCGTGCAGGGATCAAACGCCCTGATGTATTGATCCTCGACAAGGCATTAGCGAGCCATGATACAGAGAGCCGGCTGCGAACGCGGTTGAAATTGCGCGAGTTGCTGCCCGACTCCGTAATGTTGTTCATGGAGGATCACTTTGCCCACCCCGAAGCTTATGACCTATTTGTCGAAATCAAAGACGGGCGCATTGACGGAGTTTCACGCACGTCGTTCGAATCCGAGGACAGTGCCTCGGACGATTTAAGCCGAAAGCTCAAAATCATATCTACTACAGAGTTATTTTCCCGACTGGACGGACGTAACCAGCGGCTCCTGGCTTTTTCCGCCCAATGGTATGAGGTGGCCGAGGGACAAACGATATTTGCGCGCGGTCAGGCACCAGATGCAGCGTATCTATGCATTTCCGGAGAGGCAAACCTTTACCGGCAAGGTGAGAATGGTGAGACGAGGTTGATTTCGACGATTGTTCCAGGACGTTTGATCGGTGATCTGGCAATCATCACTGGTGAGGCCCGGCAGTTGGATCTGATCGCGAATACAGATTGCACCTTTCTTCGTATTGGTGCTGAAGAGTTGCGCGCAGTCGTGGAAAGCGACGCAACCGTTGCGATGAAGTTGTTGGAAACCGTTGCCGGTTATCTAAGTTCAATCACCGCCAGAATACGTGTGACCGATCTTGAGAGCGAGCTAGAGGTCGAACCAGACGGGGTTGAGACGGGTCATGCCGGGTAGAAGTTTATATTCGGCATACTCCAGCCATGAACAGCTGGTCAAAGCCGTGCGGAGTTACCCTGAACTTTGGCGCCTGCTGGTCGGACTTTTGATCATAGTCATTGTGGTCACGCTTCTGAACGCAGTTTTGTTCTCGACTATCGCCAGTATTGCACCACTAGGTTGGGGCGACGCTCTTCAGCACGGGTCAACGCCGCTTGCAGTGCTTATTGTACTGACGAGTTTCATTTTCACGATTTTCAGCGTTGCGTTGGTTGCGCGTCGTCTTCAACATCGTCCACCAATGACAGTCGTTGGGCAGCCGTCGTTGGCGTTCAGGCAGTTTTGGCGCGTGTTAATAGCTTTGATTGCTTTAAGTCTCGCGCTGTTTGTGCTGCCGCCCTACGATAT
>NZ_JBXWSJ010000056.1:0-27802 GCF_059613365.1 Ruegeria sp. BHSA163 | reverse complement strand
AAAAGTGGCGGACCCGGACCAATTGGATGCTGGTGCAGTCTTCGGCGCAATATTCCAGTATCCTGGAACGCACGGCCATGTACGCGATTTCACTAATGAAATTGCCGCCCTGCATGAGCACAAAGCGATAGCCATCGTTGCGGCAGACATTCTCTCACTGGCATTACTTAAGTCGCCCGGCGAAATGGGGGCGGATATCGCGATTGGCTCAACCCAACGCTTTGGTGTCCCAATGGGCTATGGCGGCCCGCATGCTGCTTACATGGCGACGACCGACAAGCTGAAGCGTGCGATGCCGGGGCGGATCATCGGTGTCAGTATCGACAGCCGGGGCAACAAGGCCTACCGCCTTGCACTTCAGACCCGTGAGCAGCATATCCGTCGCGAAAAAGCCAACTCTAATGTCTGCACCGCGCAGGCCCTATTGGCGGTCATTGCGTCGATGTATGCAGTTTACCACGGCCCTGACGGTATCAAAGCTATTGCTCAGTCCGTGCATCGCAAGACTTCGCGATTGGCTGCCGGTTTGGAAGAAGCTGGTTTCACTGTCGAACCAGAAGTGTTCTTTGACACCATTACTGTCGAGGTTGGACACCTGCAAACGACCGTTATGGAGGCGGCGGTGGCGCGGGGCGTCAACCTGCGCCGTGTAGGTCATACTAAAGTTGGCATCAGTCTTGATGAACAGACTCGGGCTGAAACGATTGAAGCTGTGTGGGGCGCCTTTGGTATCGACCGCGCGGATGATAGCTCGAACGTTGCCTATCGCCTTCCCGACTATGCGCTGCGCGAGACGCCGTACCTGACCCACCCGATCTTCCACAAGAACCGGGCCGAGGCTGAGATGACACGCTATATGCGCCGTTTGGCGGACCGCGACTTGGCTCTGGATCGCGCGATGATCCCGCTTGGTTCATGCACCATGAAGCTGAATGCAACTATCGAAATGATCCCGGTCACATGGCCCGAGTTCGGCAACCTACACCCCTTTGTTCCCGAAGATCAGGCACAGGGTTATCATGAGATGATCGCTGATTTGAACGATAAGCTGTGCCAGATCACCGGCTATGACGCAATCTCGCAACAGCCTAATTCGGGCGCACAGGGCGAGTATGCAGGTCTGTTGACCATTCGGAATTATCACATCGCTCGCGGCGAAGGGCACCGCAATGTATGTTTGATTCCGACTTCTGCGCATGGCACCAATCCTGCCTCGGCCCAGATGGTGGGTTGGCAGGTCGTGCCGGTGCAATCTGACGAAAACGGAAATATTGATTTGGCAGACTTCCGGGCGAAAGCCGAAAAGCACACCGATCAACTGGCCGGCTGCATGATCACTTATCCGTCCACCCATGGCGTGTTCGAAACCACCGTGCAGGAGGTCTGTCAGATCACCCATGACCATGGCGGTCAGGTCTATATCGACGGGGCGAATATGAATGCCATGGTCGGTTTGTCGCGTCCCGGAGATATCGGCGGCGATGTCAGCCACCTTAACCTGCACAAGACGTTCTGCATTCCGCATGGAGGCGGTGGCCCCGGTATGGGGCCAATCGGTGTGAAAGCCCACCTGACTGAACATTTGCCCGGCCACCCGGAATATGGCACCGCGGTGGGGCCAGTTTCGGCGGCACCATTTGGCTCCCCTTCCATACTGCCGGTCAGTTGGGCCTATGTTCTGCTAATGGGTGGCGCGGGTCTTACGCAAGCAACCAAGGTTGCGATACTGAACGCCAACTATATTGCTGCACGACTAAAGAACTCCTATCCAATCCTTTACACATCTGAAACGGGTCGCGTGGCGCACGAATGTATATTGGACACGCGTCCACTCGATGCCGAGGCACACGTAACGGTGGATGACGTGGCCAAGCGTCTTGTAGACAGCGGCTTTCATGCGCCGACCATGAGCTGGCCAGTAGCTGGAACGTTGATGGTTGAACCGACAGAGTCTGAACCCAAAGATGAACTGGATCGTTTCTGTGATGCGATGCTCTCGATCAGGGCCGAAGCGCAGGATATCATTGACGGCAAGATCGACGCGGAAAACAATCCGCTGAAGAACGCACCCCACACCGTGCGTGATCTGGTTGGCAGCTGGGATCGTCCGTACACCCGCGAACAAGCCTGCTTCCCGCCGGGTTCGATGGGCGTTGACAAGTATTGGTCTCCGGTCAATCGCGTCGACAACGCGTACGGTGACAGAAATCTGGTCTGTACTTGCCCGCCGATGTCGGAATACGAGGAAGCGGCTGAGTAAGTACCTAACCGCGCCACAAAACCGTGCCCGCGGAATGACGCTCGGGCACGATTTCTTTCGCGTGTGGAAGGTTTGCTCCTCTTAACTGGAGGCAGCTAAAGTGACTATTCCGGGCGCGAAGCGGGCACTTGACCTGACCAGAAAAGAAATCCCCATGGAGGCAGAACCAACACACGCTGAGCATCTTGCAAGATGGCAAATAGAGGTGCTGCCGTAACCAGTTGCGAGAACGTATATACGCCTTCATAGTTCTCGTTGAACTACTGATGGAGGAGCTGCCAATGCCTGCCCGTAACCGCTTTGCAGAGCTGCACGCCGAGATTACCGAGTGGCGGCAGGACATTCACGCAAACCCCGAGCTGCGTTTTGAGGAGTACCGCACTTCAGCCAAAGTCGCTGACTTGCTTACCGAGTTCGGTTGTGACGAGGTGACCACCGGAATCGGCCTCACTGGCGTAGTGGGGGTTATCCATGGACGCAAGAAAGAATCCGGCAGAGTGATTGGCTTTCGCGCAGATATGGACGCGTTACCCATTCCTGAAACCACCGGCGTCTCCCATGCATCTACAAATCCCGGAACCATGCATGCCTGCGGGCATGACGGGCATACGGCTATGTTGTTGGGCGCGGCGAAGTACCTGGCCGAGACTCGAAACTTTGATGGCTCTGTAGTGTTGATTTTTCAACCTGCAGAGGAGGGCAGCGGGGGTGCGCGCGCAATGTTGGACGATGGGTTGTTGACCCGTTGGGGCATTCAGGAGGTTTACGGCATGCACAACTGGCCGGGAATTCCTGCGGGCCAGTTCGCTGTTCGCGACGGGCCGCAAATGGCCGCGACCGCCTTCTTCGAACTCACTGTGAACGGTCGGGGCGGGCATGCGGCTCTGCCACATAAGGCGGTGGATACAACCGTTGCAGCCGCACACGTGATCGTGGCGTTGCAAACTATCGCCGCGCGGAACATTGACCCATTGAAAACAGTGGTCGTTTCCACCTGTGGGATGCGCAGCGACAGCAACACCTTCAACGTGATTCCTGACGAGATCAAACTCCGTGGTACCGTGCGATACTTCGACCCTGAGGTTCACGAGACGGTGCAAAAACGACTGCGAGAGATTGCCGAACTAACGGCAAAGGCCCACAATGCCGAGGTTTATCTGGATTACTCTCCGCGCGTGCCGCCGACGATCAACAATCCCGAAGCCGCCGCGCGCGCGGCAGAGGTCGCGCAATACATTTCCGGTTCTGTCATTCGCGAATTTGACCCAGTTATGCCGGGCGAAGATTTCTCTGAAATGCTCGCCGAACGCCCGGGTGCCTATCTCTTCATAGGCAACGGCGACAGCGCTGACCTACACAATCCGTCCTATGATTTTAACGACGAATTGATACCGGTGGGCTGTAGCTGGTACGCCGAAATGGCCGAGCGGCGTATGCCGTTGGGCTGAACGCTCAGATGGCAAACGTCGAGAAAATCGTTGGAAGACTGTTTCCATCGCCACGCCTAACTTGTCGGAGCAAATTCCGGGAGGGTGAAAACCTGCGTTGATTGGGACATCCCCGCCAAAGTGTGATGTCCCAAAGGCTGCAGTGGAACTGAAACATCCGCTGCAAACTCCGAGGACAAAACCAACGGAGTTTCAAGTGACTTACACAAGCCTTCAAGACGGTTAACCTGGTTCACCGCGGGACCAATGGTGGTGAAGTCCAGTCTGCGTTCGGTGCCAACATTACCATACATTACTGAGCCGCGGTGGAGGGCAATCCCGAATTCTATTTTGCCGCCATGTTTTTCCCACTTGGTGTTTTTTTCTTTCGCGCGCGACACGCAATCCAGCACTGAAGTCAGGGCAGCCCGACACATGTCGACTGCGGGTCTGGTTTTCTTGTCAATTGGGAAGATTGCCATAACTGCGTCGCCTATAAACTTCAGAACTTCGCCACCATGGTCTTCCACTGATCCTGCTGTGCAATCGAAGTAATCATTGATCAACGCGAGATACCGCTCCAATGGCATGTCTTCAGCCATTCGGCTAGAGTTTCTCAGGTCGCAATAGAACAACACACAGTCTATTGCGCCGCCGTCACCGCGTTCAATGACGCCGTCCAATACCCGGTTCCCAGAGTAGCTTCCCAGATAAGCATCCAACAAACCCTGTGCCAGAAGACGTGATTTTGCAGTTTTTATTACCAGCGCGAGGGCGGGCATAAGCGCCTGGATGTAATTGATTTCAGAGTCGCTGAAACCGCCTATGCGCCGGGTAGTAATCGACATTACGACACCTTCCATCCCTGGTGGAAAGTCTGACCAACGACTGGTGTCATCGCGATGGTAACTCTCAAAAAGTGCGATGTAATCCGTTATGCCATCTGCACGAAGGTCTTCCAGGATCGGGAAATTTTGCCCGGCCTGTTCATCCTCCAGCTTGTAGCGCCGATAGATGTCTCCGCTGCACGCTAATTCAAAAAAGGGGGTATTTCGAAATCTGGGAGTATCCAGCTGATCCCGTGGAGTCAGCTCGGCTTTTGCCTGATCGTCGCGTACGGTCCAAAGAACGTTTAGGGCACCAAATATTGGATGCAGTACCATACCCCCAACGTTTATTCGAACAACAGGTATGCCCGCGGAAACAAGTCTGTTGCCAAACCCTTGTACGACTTCTTCAGCGGTAACGTCGCGAAGACCACACCTCATCAACCAAGTGGCGACGCTGTCTAATAGTGGTGACCTACTGAACTCAATCATACCGGAACGCCTTCTTATCGAAGAAAGGGGTTTTTAAATAGGTGGGCTATGGGGCCGCATACCGTCCGGAAACAATGAAAACGGAGCGCCTTGACCCGAGCAATTCTCCCTAATGTAGCATAGCACAAAGAATAACTTCTATAATGGGCCTCTGTCTTTATGTTTGCGAGGGAATGGGTCGTGGCGATCAGTCAATGCAGGGCTTATCACAACCTCGACAAGGCGTGGCGGTCCTGGGCTAGGGACGGTCTTCAAATGGGTGGTTCTGCATGCAGGGTGGTCAGATTGAATGATATAAGCTTGCCAGCGCTGGGAATAATCAACTTGCGGATCTGGAATTTTACCCGTGTAACTACTTCGATCGGTCAAACTTTGGGCTACAAAGCCGAGTAAAAGGAGAAGACTGTACAGATATCGGGTCCTTCGACGGTCATATAGAAAAACGTTACTTTTTGACTGGTCGTACTGTGACTGAAGGGCCAAACGTGGAGGAAACGCATGCCAAAGTCAGATCAGATCAGGAAAATTCAGACCCAAGGTGTACATCACATCACGATCAACGGGGCTGACCGACAGACCTCGATAGATTTCTGGGAAGGCGTGCTGGGGATGCCTTTCATTTTCGACCAGCCAAACCTGGACAACCCCAATGAGGGACATCTTTATTTCGACCCGGGCGATGGCCGACTGATCACGATCTTTACAAACGAAGAGCGGACGCCGGATGCCAACCCTGTGCCAGAAGCCATAGGTTCACTGCATCACCTCGCACTCAACGTCAGCCAAGCAACGTTCTGGCAGGTCGCAGACCGTCTGGACGCGAGAGGCGTCAAACACTCCGGTCCAGTCGATCGCGGGTTCATGGATTCGATTTACTTCCGCGACCCTTTGGGTCTTCGACTTGAGCTCGCAAGCTACAGATTTGACCCACCCGAGGGTTGCCGCCACGCCGACGTGATGATCGAGGCGCATAAGATTCGCGTTGCCGAAGGCGATCACCACATCGATCGTGAACACCTGGCTGACGCAATTGCATTGCTGGTAGAACGCAGGCACAATTCATTATCCGGAGACAGATCACCACGTAACGCGTATTGAAGATTCGCCTGTTGCTCTTTCGTATGCAGGTCAGGCTGTACCGTTCCGCGCTTCTGCTTTGGTAAGGGCTTGTTTTGTAGAGGCTGTGGCCGGATGTAGTTTTCGCTTCGGTGGGTTCCCTCCCGGATACATCATCAACTGCTGCGGTTTCGCTTTTGTCAAATTTGAGCCAATCGGAAACATGCGATCCAGTTTGTTCGGATTCGGCGTGACGTTTTCCAACGCCGAAGGTTCTTTTCCACTTGCCGTTCTTCCCTGGGGTACGTAGGCGTGTCGGTGGGACACCCCTCCCCAACGAGGGGCGTGTATCTGGAAGGGTAATACACATGGCTATCGAACAACCGGCGACGCGGCCGGCTAATCCGCGTTTCTCCTCGGGCCCTTGCGCCAAACCCCCTACATTTGATCTGACCAAACTGTCCGACGCCGCATTGGGCCGGTCGCACCGCGCTGCAATCGGCAAGGACAAGTTGAAAGCTGCCATTGAAGGCACACGTGAAGTTCTGGGTATTCCAGCTGATTACAAGATCGGCATTGTTCCCGCCTCGGACACAGGCGCGGTCGAAATGGCGCTCTGGTCGTTGTTGGGCGCGCGCAAGGTTGAGATGTTGGCTTGGGAAAGTTTTGGCGCTGGCTGGGTGACCGATGTAGTCAAACAGCTTAAAATTGACGCGGAAGTGAAGACCGCGGATTACGGGCAGATCGTCGACCTGGCTTCGGTCGATTTTGCCAATGATGTGGTGTTTACCTGGAACGGTACGACTTCTGGTGTGCGGGTACCTGATGGCGAATGGATTGCAGATGACCGTCAGGGTCTGACGATTTGTGATGCGACCTCGGCGGCTTTTGCGATGGACTTGCCTTGGGAGAAGTTGGATGTGACTACGTTCAGCTGGCAGAAGGTTCTGGGCGGAGAAGCTGCCCACGGGATGCTGATCTTGAGTCCCCGGGCGGTGGAAAGGCTTGAGAGTTATACTCCAGCATGGCCATTGCCCAAGATTTTCCGCCTGACCAAAGGTGGCAAATTGATTGATGGCATCTTTTCTGGCGCGACGATCAATACCCCTTCGATGTTGGCGGTTGAGGATTATTTGTTCGCGCTGGACTGGGCGCGGACCGTAGGTGGCCTGCAGGGTTTGATCGCCCGGGCTGATGCGAATGCTGGCGCGGTACATGCGTTCTGTGACCGGAACAATTGGATTGCTAATTTGGCCGAGGACGTCGCGACGCAATCTAATACATCGGTTTGCCTTAAGTTCACCGATGCCCGTATTCAGGATGGCGCAACATTCGCCAAGGCCGTGGCCAAACGGCTTGAGGCCGAGAACATCGCTTTGGACATTGGTGCTTACCGCGACGCGCCTGCGGGTCTGCGCATCTGGTGCGGCGGTACGGTCGAGACTTCGGATATCGAAGCGATGCTGCCTTGGCTGGCTTGGGCTTTTGAGTCCGAGATCGCGGCGCAAGCCGAAGCCGCCTAATCCGTTTCTGTCTTCGCTGGGCCGTCTTAGGCCCAGACATCTCATTACATTCAAGGACCGTAAACATGGCCCCTAAAGTTCTCGTTTCCGACAAACTCAGCGAAACCGCTGTTCAGATATTCCGCGACCGTGGTATCGATGTCGACTTCATGCCCGATCTGGGTAAAGACAAAGAAAAGCTTGCCGAAGTGATTGGTCAATATGATGGCCTGGCCATTCGTTCGGCCACCAAGGTTACTCCAACCATTCTGGACAAGGCAGAAAATTTGAAGGTCATTGGACGGGCCGGCATCGGAACGGACAACATCGACAAGGATGCCGCCTCGAAAAAGGGCGTGATCGTGATGAATACGCCCTTCGGCAATATGATCACCACAGCCGAGCATGCGATTGCGATGATGTTTGCCGTGGCAAGACAAATCCCAGAGGCCAGCACCTCGACCCATGCGGGCAAGTGGGAGAAGTCCAAGTTCATGGGGATTGAGTTGACCAATAAGACCCTCGGCGTGATCGGCGCAGGCAACATTGGTGGCATTGTCTGCGAACGTGCCTTGGGCCTGAAAATGAAGGTCATAGCATATGATCCCTATCTGGGCGAAGAAAAAGCCGCGCAGATGGGTGTAGAGAAAGTCGAACTGGATGAACTGTTGGCCCGCGCAGATTTTATCACGCTGCACGTTCCGCTGACAGACCAGACGCGAAATATCCTGAGTCGCGAAAACCTGACCAAAACCAAGCAAGGTGTGCGTATCATCAATTGCGCCCGGGGCGGATTGGTAGACGAAGAGGCGCTGGCCGAGATGCTACAGTCGGGTCACGTCGCAGGCGCGGCGTTCGACGTGTTTAGTGCAGAACCTGCCAAAGATAACCCGCTGTTCAACTTGCCCAACGTGGTTTGCACGCCGCATCTGGGAGCGGCAACGACCGAAGCACAAGAGAACGTAGCGCTTCAAGTGGCCGAACAGATCTCGAACTATTTGCTGACCGGCGCAGTAGAAAACGCGTTGAATATGCCAAGTGTCACCGCAGAAGAAGCCAAGGTAATGGGCCCCTGGATCAAATTGGCGGGACATCTGGGCAGTTTCATCGGTCAAATGACGGATGAGCCGATCAAGGCGATCAACATCTTGTACGACGGTGTCGCGGCCGAAATGAATCTGGCGGCGCTTAACTGTTCAGTGGTCGCGGGGATTATGAAAAAGTTCAACCCCGAAGTGAACATGGTTTCGGCCCCAGTAGTCGCCAGGGAGCGGGGTATTCAAATCTCAACGACAAATCAGGACAAGTCGGGTGCATTTGAAGGTTATATCAAAGTCACCGTCGTGACCGAAAAGCGGGAACGTTCGATCGGCGGCACCGTGTTTAGTGACGGCAAGCCGCGGTTTATCCAAATCAAGGGGATCAACATCGATGCCGAGGTGGGCGCGCATATGCTTTACACCACCAACGAGGATGTGCCCGGTATTATCGGAGCGTTGGGGCAAACGATGGGTGCGCACGGCGTTAACATCGCGAACTTTACCTTGGGACGTAAAGAAGCCGGGGGCGAAGCTATCGCCTTACTTTACGTCGACGAGCCAGTTCCGGCCGAGGCTCGGGCAAAGCTGGCTGAAACCGGTTTGTTTACACAAATCAAGCCGTTGGAGTTCGATGTGGCATAAACGCCTTGTTGAATTTGGGAGACAGTTCAGGGTCTGCGTCAGCAATGGCGTGGGCTTTGGCTTTTTTGTTTCGCCCCTTTGGGACAAAAGAGCGGCAAGCACGAACCGATGGGTACTGATATGACCAGCCCAATTTATGCGATTGGCGACATTCACGGCCAATTGGACATGTTGCGGGATGCATTGAATAAGATTGAATTGGACGGCGGCCCAGATGCACGGGTCGTGTTCCTTGGCGATTACGTGGATCGCGGACCGGACAGCCGAGGTGTTCTAGACCTTTTGATTGAGGGAAAGCGCGAGGGGCGGAACTGGGTCATGTTGTTAGGCAACCATGACCGCATGTTTTCGTATTTCATGTGTGATTACCCCGTACACGACGCGCATCTTCTGGTTGGCTATCATTGGTTTCATGAACGACTGGGCGGCATCCAAACAATGGAATCCTACGGCATTAGCGTCTCGGATCAGGATCGTCTGTACGAGGTTCACGCCCGCGCCGTTGAGACAGTACCGCAAGATCACGTAGCATTTCTAAGAGATCTGCCTCTTTATCATCGAGAAGATGAGTTGCTGTTCGTTCACGCAGGAATCCGCCCTGGCGTGGAGCTTGCCGATCAGTCGGAGGAGGACTTAGTTTGGATCCGCCAAGAGTTTTTGGCCAATGCCCGCTCCTATCCATGGCTGGTTGTACATGGGCACACACCGGTTCAAACGGCCGAGCACTACGGAAACCGTGTCAATCTGGACGCCGGGGCGGGCTATGGACGGTTGCTTGCTACAGCAGTGTTCGAGGGGCGAAAATGCTGGCTTCTTACAGAAGCAGGGCGGGTGCCGTTAGAGCCTAGTCCTGTTTAAACAGTTCCTTAAAGTCGTCACGCAGAACATTTTTTTGCACCTTGCCCATTGTGTTACGGGGCAAAGCATCCAGCAGGACTAATTTGCGCGGATGTTTAAAGCGAGCTAGCTGATTTTTTACGGCAGCCAGGACAGAGGTAAGATCAGGTGACTTGCCTGGTTCTGGGACTAGAACGCCGACGGGGGTCTCACCGAAGTCGGGATGAGGAACTCCTATTACGGCACTTTCCAAAACACCCGGTTGATCGTCCAATAATAGCTCGATTTCCTTTGGATATATATTGAAGCCTCCCGAGATGATCAGATCTTTGCCCCGCCCAACAATGTGAACATAACCGTCGTCATCCACGCGGCCCATATCTCCGGTAATGAAAAAGCCATCTTCGCGCAATTCGGCTGCAGTCTTATCCGGCATTTCCCAGTAACCCTGAAAAACATTTGGACCCCGCACCTCGATCACGCCGATTTCCCCTTGAGGGAGTATTGTGCCTGTTTCGGGATCGGTGACCTTCAGTTCGACATCCGGCAACGCAAAGCCAACAGTGCCGGCTCTACGCTCGCCATCATAAGGATTAGAAGTATTCATGTTGGTTTCGGTCATACCATATCGTTCAAGTATCCTATGCCCGGTTCGATCCTCAAACCTTTCATGAGTCTCGGCTAACAATGGTGCGGAACCTGAAATAAACAGCCTCATATCTTTGGCCAGATCGCGCGTGAACCGATCATCCCCAAGAAGCCTGGTGTAGAAGGTCGGTACACCCATCATAGCCGTCGCTTGGGGCATTAGCCGCAAAATGTCGTCCAAATCAAATTTAGGCAGAAAAATCATCGCGCCGCCGGAAGCCAGAACAACATTTGTCGCTACAAACAATCCGTGAGTATGAAATATTGGCAGCGCATGCAGCAATACGTCATTTGGGGTAAACCTCCACTCTTTCTTTAAGGTTTCGGCATTTGACAGCAGATTTGCATGCGTCAACATCGCGCCTTTTGAACGTCCTGTGGTGCCCGAAGTATAAAGCAGCGCGGCAAGATCGTCTGGGTCGCGATTTGCGGGTGCAAAAGCGGGCAGCATGCCAAGTGCCCGTCGCATTAGGCTGCCGGTGCCGTCGCTGTTCAGGGTCTCGACCTTTGCGTTTTGGGCTTGTGCGATCGGCTTCAAATTCTCTCTTTGTGTTTCGTCACACACGACCAAAGACGCGGCGCTGTTTTCGATAAAGTAACTCAACTCAGACGTTGTATAGGCTGTGTTAAGTGGCAAAAAGACTATCCCGGCCTGGGCGCACGCAGCATACACCGCTAGCGCCTCGGGGGATTTTTTGACCTGCACTGCAACGCGATCACCGGGATTTAGTCCTAATCCCGTCAGTGCATTGGCGAGACGAGCAGCGATGTCGAGAAAGTCAGCATGTGTCAGGGTCTGCCCATTCGGAAGAAGCAAAAATGGCGTTTGCTTACCCAAGTGCCTTCCGAACAAGCGGTCATAGAGCGGGTTGCCCATTTTCTATCCTTCCAATCCGAACTGCTGCCCAGCTTTGAAATCTGTATTGGATTGCCCGGTGGGTAAAGCCCTTGAACTGACAAATCTAGAACTGTGTCGTCATTCGATACCCGGCGGCAAAATACATCTTGGCAAAAGTGACCGGTTGGCCTTGCAGCCATGTAATACGTTCGGCCGTGAAGACGGGTTCGTCTTTTGGAAGATCAAGGAAACCGGCCACTGTTTCGTCAGCGCGACTGGCCATGAACGTTAGCTCGACATTGGTAAAAGGCACTGTTTGCACCAGCCATTCGTTTGGGCCGATGCTCTTGAAATCGGCCTGTTCGACCTCTGGAACGCTTTCCACGATAATCCAGCGATCTTCGTATTGATAAGGTGTATTTGTCGAATAGTGCATACAACGCACGTGGGTCGTGGCCTGACCAGGGCGCAGTGCGAGCCGTGCAACAAGCCAGTCTGGTGAGGGAACGGTTTGTGCAGAAACCAGCGCATATCTATAAGCACCGCCCGATGCTTCAACCTCATCCCGGACCATGGGTATAGTGAAATGGGCCTTACGTTGAGGCGCACTCAGTACACGCGTTCCCGCCTTACGCCGACGTTGCAAATACCCTTCTTCGGCCAGTTCTCGCATGGCCCGGTTCACAGTGGTTCTGGTGCACGAGAATTCGAGGGCAAGGTCTTGTTCGCTGGGCAAGAGAGTATCAGGTTGCCACTCGCCCGACTGGATACGGTCCAGTACGGTCTGTTTGATGTACCTGTATCCCGTGGCGTCGTTGGATTTTGTCATTTCGTCTCTAATCCTGATTTTCCACGCGGAATTTATGCAATCAATGTTGCCATTGCGACTTCGTAGGCTGGAACAATCCGGTCGCGGGCAACATGCCTTCCATCTCGTACGACATGACGCCCAGCGGACCAAAGCTCAGATACCAAGCCATCAGGGGCGGAAAAACAGAAGCCGTCCAAGAGATGATTGTCATGCAAGGTCGACAAAGTCGTGTGCGAGCAATCGATCGCAACCAAGTCGGCCAACTTGCCGACCTCGATCTTCCCGGCGTCGCGACCCAGAGCTTGTGCACCACCGCGCGCGGCGCCAGTGTATAGCGATAGCCCAACGGATCCTTCGCCGCTTACCATCACATTGCGAGCCATGTCTCGCAATCGCTGAGAATACTCCAGCGTCCGCAATTCTTCGGGTAATGAAATCCTTACATTAGAGTCTGATCCAACTCCAAATGCCCCGCCAGCGTCGACATAGGTGGCGCCATCAAATATTCCATCGCCCAAATTAGCCTCGGTTATGGGACACAAGCCGGCGACCGCGCCGGAACGCGCCAGTGCCTGTGTTTCGTTGTGGGTCATATGCGTGGCGTGGATGAGACACCAGCGCTCTGTGACATTCACGTTGTTAAGCAGCCAGTCAACGGGACGCTGCCCAAAGGCGTCTTTGACTTGAGCAACTTCTTCGAGTTGCTCTGCAATGTGCATATGGAACGGACCGGCTTTGCAATGGCCCAACAGTTCATTCAAGTCTTCTGGTGTCGTTGCCCGAAGTGAATGCGGTGCGGTTCCCAAAATCGAGTCCATGTGCGGTAATAATCTGCGACACTCGTCCTGCAGGCGCAAATAACTTTCGACGTCATTGCCAAATCGCATTTGGCCGCCAGTCAATTTTTCCTGAGCGACACCGCCGTACGTGTATAGAACAGGTAATAGAGTCAGACCAATGCCGGTTTGGTCAGCTGCTGCACAAATACGTCTGCTTAATTCCGCCCGGTCCTCGTAGGGTTGGCCTCCTGGTTGATGGTGGACATAGTGAAACTCTCCTACCGAAGCGTACCCGGCTTCTTGCATTTCCATAAAAGCTAATGCCGCGACGGACTGAATTTGTTCTGGAGTCATTAGATTCAGAAACTGGTACATGAGTTTCCGCCAGGTCCAGAAGCTTTCCTTGCCAGCGGCGCGAAACTCGGTTCTGCCAGCCATCGCGCGTTGGAATGAATGGCTATGCAGGTTTCCTAATGCCGGCAGTAACAAATCAACACAAATGTCTTCAGGTTGCGCATCGGCTGCGAATTGCAGTCCTGATATCCGCGAACCTTCGATCTTCACCCTCAGATTACGCTCGATTTCAGAGCCTAACAAAGCCTTTTTCGCATAGATCAGCATCAAGTTTCCAATTTGTGTAGACATGAACACTTTATACATATACGAAAAAAATGAACTCGGAGGGAACTAAAAAGATTCGCCATGACGAAAAAACTTGTTCTCCAAAGTGCGAACATTGCGACCATGCAAGACGGCAAGCCATATGGTCTAATTCGAAGCGGATCGATCGCCATCGAAGGCGAACATATAGCCTGGGTCGGAGAAACAACGGACGAGCCGAAACAATATCGAGACTGGCCTCGCGATGATTTTGGAGAGCGGCTGATCTCACCAGGGCTGATCGATGCGCACACCCATGTCATCTATGGGGGGAACCGAGCGCGCGAGTTCGAAATGCGTCTGAACGGTGCAACTTATGAAGAGGTGGCGCGAGCAGGTGGCGGCATATTGTCGACGGTCAAGGCGACACGGTCGGCGACAGAGGACGATTTGCTGACCGACGCGTTACCGCGGGTCGATGCGCTGATCGCAGAAGGCGTGACCTGTATCGAGGTCAAGTCCGGTTACGGGTTAGATAAAGAAACCGAATTGCGAATGCTGCGGGCCGCACGGCGGATCCAACAGGTCAGGCCAGTTCGCATCAAGACTACGTTCCTTGGGGCTCATGCGATTCCACCTGAATACTCCGGCAATGGCGACGCTTATATTGCCGAGAGTTGTATTCCGGCGATGCAAGAAGCCTACGACGAAGGTCTTGTCGATGCCGTTGACGGATTTTGTGAAACTATAGCTTTTACGCCAGAGCAAATTACACATGTATTCGAAGAGGCGTTAAAAATTGGATTACCGATCAAGTTGCACGCTGAACAGTTGTCAAATCTGGGGGGCGCAACACTGGCGGCGTCCTACGGTGCCTTGTCCGCTGATCATCTCGAGTATCTGGATGAGGACGGCGTTTCCGCCATGGCGCGGGCAGGAACGGTTGCGATGCTGTTGCCCGGAGCTTTTTACACATTGCGTGAAACACAATACCCGCCGGTGGAGTTATTTCGAAAGTATAAGGTGCCAATGGCTTTGGCCACGGACTGCAATCCGGGTTCATCTCCTCTGACATCCTTGCTGCTTGTCATGAATATGGGGTGCACTCTGTTTCGTATGACACCAAGCGAGGCCATGGCTGCAGTTACAAGAAACGCCGCGCTGGGTTTAGGTATAATGGATACGGGGGTCATTGCACCAGGGAACCGCGCTGATCTGGCGGTCTGGGATGTAACTGATCCGGCAGAACTTTCCTATCGCGTTGGATTTAACCCTCTGCACAAACGAATTTTTGGAGGCTACGGATGACGGTTCTTTCCCTAGTCCCGGGCAAGGTTTCGTTAAATGAATTGTCTAGCATTTATTGGGACGAAACCGATGTGGAACTTGATCAGGTATGCCGCCCTCAGGTCGAAGGTGCCGCGGCTCGGATCGAGCAGGTGGCTCAGGGGGCTGATCCTGTCTACGGTGTGAACACAGGTTTTGGAAAACTGGCCAGCCATAAGATTGAGCCCCAGGATACATCATCGCTTCAGCGCAATTTGATCCTCAGTCATTGTTGTGGGGTTGGTCCCGCAGTTCCGCGTCGTCTGGCAAGGCTCATGATGTCATTGAAACTTCTTTCCTTTGGTCGCGGTGCTTCGGGCGTCAGGTGGGCGTTAATCAGCCTTTTGGAGCAGATGCTATCCCGAGGGGTCACGCCAGTGATCCCTGCGCAAGGTTCGGTCGGAGCGTCCGGTGACCTCGCGCCGTTGGCTCATATGACTGCAGTGATCATCGGAGAAGGCTTGGCCGAGGTGAACGGCGTCGTGCAAAAGGGTGTCGATTCGCTAAAATCAGTAGGGTTAGAGCCTGTTCAGTTGGGCCCGAAGGAAGGCCTGGCCTTTATCAACGGAACGCAGTTCTCAACTGCTTATGCCCTTGCTGGTTTGTTTGAAAGCTGGCGCGCCGCTCAGAATGCTTTGGTTATTTCGGCTGCTTCGACGGACGCGATAATGGGATCGACGGCCCCCCTGCAACCGGGCATTCACGGCTTGCGTGGACACCGTGGGCAAATCGAAGCTGCCAGTGCCATGCGCGAGGTCCTGCAAGGTTCAGAAATTCGGGAAAGCCACCGAGATGGTGACACGCGTGTCCAAGACCCTTACTGCATCCGATGTCAGCCACAGGTCACTGGCGCAGCCATGGATGTAATCCGGCAAGCTGCAGGGACTTTGGAGATCGAAGCGAACGCCGCAACTGATAATCCGTTGATTTTAAACGAAACGGGCGCGGTGGTTTCGGGTGGGAATTTCCACGCCGAGCCAGTTGGATTTGCTGCAGACATGATTGCGCTGGCTGTCTCTGAGATTGGTGCCATTTCACAAAGACGCACGGCTTTGATGGTCGACCCGGTTCTCAGTTTTGATCTGCCACCGTTTCTGACGCCTGAGCCCGGGTTGAATTCGGGTCTAATGATTGCCGAAGTGACGACTGCGGCGCTAATGAGCGAAAACAAACACCTTGCCAACCCTTGCGTAACTGACAGCACTCCTACCTCGGCGAACCAGGAGGATCACGTGTCAATGGCGGCCCATGGTGCACGGCGTTTGATCCGGATGGTTAAAAACCTGAACCATATCCTGGGGATTGAGTTGTTGTGTGCTGCTCAGGGAATCGAGTTCCGCAAACCTTTGAAATCCAGCAAACCGCTGCAACAGGTAATCACCCGCCTGCGTGAATCCGTTCCGCCTTTGGTTCAAGATCGCTATCTGGCACCCGAGCTTGAGACTGCAAAAGATCTTGTAGCAGGGGGCGAGATACTGCGCGCGGTCAAGGTTAAAATGCCGGAGTTGATCTGATGCAGGTTGTTGATGTCTGCCAAGGAGACGGCCCGATTGTTCTGGCGCAGCCTCATGGAGGAACATTCCTGCCCAAATCTGTTGCAGATCGCCTGAATGACAATGGCAAGGTATTGGCGGACACGGATTGGGAGATAAACAGGCTCTATTCTGGACTATTGCAGAATGCAACAGTGGTTAAATCGAACGTCCACCGATACGTGATCGATGCCAACCGCGACCCAAGCGGAGTGTCATTGTATCCCGGACAAAACACTACGACCCTAGTACCAACGACGGACTTCGATGGTCGATCTATTTGGTTGGACGGTCAGGAGCCGTCTGTGGATGAGATAGAAAATAGGCGGAAACTGTATCATGCGCCCTATCACGAAGCACTGGTCAAAGAGCTTGACCGCGTAAATGCAAGGCATGGGGTTGCATTACTGTACGACTGCCATTCAATCCGCAGCCGCATCCCCTTTCTATTTGATGGAATACTGCCGGACATGAACCTTGGTACGAATGGTGGCGTAACTTGCGCCCCGGAAATCCAGGCTATTGCCCATGAATTTGCTGAATCGTCGCCCTTTTCCACTGTGTTGAACGGGCGTTTTCGAGGCGGTTGGACGACGCGTCACTATGGCCACCCTTCAGATGGCATACATGCAATTCAGATGGAATTGGCCCAGTCCACCTATCTGTCCTCTCAAACACCGCCTTGGGACTATGACAACAAGAAGGCAAGACGGTTGCGCAAGTGGCTGAAAGACATGTTGGAAGCTATCGAAGATACCGTATCGGAGCTGGTAAAATGACCGATCCACGCAAGAATACTCGAGATATTTATCCGCCAACTGGCCCCGGACTGAACGCTAAAAGTTGGGTGACCGAAGCGCCTTTGCGAATGCTCATGAATAATCTGCACCCCGATGTAGCAGAGAACCCGCACGAGTTAGTGGTCTACGGTGGAATTGGGCGCGCTGCGCGGACGTGGAAAGATTTCGACACTATTGTTGCCAGTTTGAAGGACTTGGAGGAGGACGAAACGCTGATCGTTCAGTCGGGTAAGCCGGTTGCGATCATTCGCACCCACAAGGATGCGCCCCGGGTGTTGATTGCAAACTCGAACCTTGTTCCGCATTGGGCGACCTGGGATCATTTTAATGAACTCGATAGAAAGGGCTTAATGATGTACGGCCAGATGACAGCGGGTTCGTGGATTTATATTGGTACGCAGGGCATTGTTCAGGGCACTTATGAGACATTTGCCGAAGCAGGTCGTCAGCACTATGGCGGTGATCTTACCGGTAAATGGATTCTAACTGGAGGCTTGGGTGGCATGGGCGGCGCGCAGCCACTTGCCGCCGTGTTCGCCGGGGCCTGCTGTCTGGCCGTGGAATGCAACCCTGACAGTATCGACTTTCGATTGCGGACGAAATATCTGGATGAAAAGGCTGAAACGCTCGATGAAGCGCTTGCGATGATTGATCGCTGGACCAAAGCAGGACAAGCGAAGTCCGTTGGTTTACTGGGTAATGCAGCTGAGGTGTTCCCTGCGATTTACAGGCGCATGCAGGCCGGAGGAATGCGCCCAGATATTGTTACTGATCAGACCAGCGCACATGATCCTATCAATGGATATCTTCCGCTTGGTTGGTCAATGGCTGAGTGGCGCGCAAAGCGAGAATCAGAGCCTAAATCTGTCGAAAAGGCCGCCCGCTCTTCAATGAAACAGCACGTTGCAGCCATGGTGGACTTCTGGAACGCAGGGGTTCCAACGCTGGACTACGGAAACAATATCCGGCAGGTGGCGCAGGATGAAGGGCTTGAAAACGCCTTTGCCTTTCCCGGTTTCGTCCCGGCTTATATCCGTCCGTTGTTCTGCAAAGGTATTGGTCCGTTCCGTTGGTGCGCACTATCAGGTGATCCCGAGGACATCTACAAAACCGACGCAAAGATGAAGGAACTTTTCCCCGAGAATGAGCACCTGCACCGCTGGCTGGACATGGCGCAAGAGCGTATAGCATTTCAGGGATTGCCTGCCCGTATTTGCTGGATCGGATTGGGCGACAGACATCGTGCAGGGCTTGCGTTCAACGAGATGGTCGCAAACGGAGAGTTAAAGGCACCTGTGGTCATTGGGCGTGATCATTTAGATTCCGGCTCGGTCGCCAGCCCCAATCGCGAAACTGAGGCGATGTTGGATGGGTCGGATGCAGTTTCTGACTGGCCACTTTTGAACGCCTTGATCAACACTGCAAGTGGCGCGACATGGGTCTCTCTACACCATGGCGGTGGGGTTGGGATGGGATTTAGTCAGCATGCGGGCGTCGTAATCTGCGCGGACGGAACAGAGGATGCAGCACGGCGACTTGAGCGAGTTTTATGGAATGATCCGGCCTCGGGCGTTTGGCGCCACGCCGATGCGGGTTATGAGATCGCCAAAGATTGTGCGAACGAATATGGTTTGCGCCTTCCAGGTATTCTAGGCTGATACGGATCAAACTGGCTCTGGCGAAAATGCTGCGCCTGCGATATGCGCAGTTCAACTTGCCGGAGACCGAATATGTATGTTGCAACCCTGTTGACCAACCCCGGAGCGCCAACGCTGGAACTGTCGCTGGTTGAATCCTTGCGTAACGCATGGGGTGGGGGCGAGATCGTTTGGCTTGGTTCCGATGAGGCGGCTGAGTTTTCCCTGCAGGAAGCTCCCGGCAATCTGTGGAATGTTTGGGCTGAATTGCAAGGAATGGATGTAGACCTGATTGTGCAACCTGTTGAAGCGCGGCGCAAAAAGATGCTGTTGGCTGATATGGACAGTACAATGATACAGCAGGAATGCATTGACGAGCTTGCGGATGAGGCCGGGGTTGGCGCGCGGGTGAAAGACATAACCGCACGTGCAATGAACGGCGAACTGGACTTTGAGGGCGCACTGGTTGAAAGGGTGGGCCTTTTAAAAGGTTTAGACGAAGGCGTGATAAGCAAAGTCTTGAATGAACGGATCAAATTGATGCCAGGCGGTAGGAAGCTATTGAACACGATGCGCTCAAACGGCGCGTATGCAGTTTTGGTTTCTGGTGGCTTTACCGCGTTTACTGAGCGGGTGGCGGAAATGCTTGGGTTTGATGAGAACCGCGCTAATACCTTGTTGGCTGAACGAGGAAAACTGACAGGCGACGTCAAAAGACCAATCCTTGGTCGTCAGGCCAAAATCGAGGCTTTGGAAAGTGTTACCAATCGTCTGGGGATTTCAGAAGCAGACGTGATTGCAGTAGGCGACGGCGCCAACGATCTGGGAATGCTAGGCAGAGCCGGGACAGGCGTGGCCTTGCACGCCAAACCCTCGGTCGCGGAAAAATGCAGTATTAGGGTTAATCACGGAGACCTGACGGCCTTATTGTATATTCAGGGCTATAGTCGTTCGGAATTTGCGGTCGCCTAAAGGTCTTTCCTTTATTTAACTTTTGTGTTAAATAAAGTGGCATGAACACAGTTATAAATGCTTTTTCTGCTTTATCCGATTCCACTCGGTTCTCGATTGTTGAGCAACTGATGCAAGACGGAGAGCTGCCGGCAGGTGACCTGATCCTAGGTCGCGGCATGTCGGGCGCTGCAATCTCGCGCCACCTGAAGGTGCTGCGCGAGGCAGGTCTGGTGCAACAGCGCGTACATGGCACCCAAAGGATGTATTCGATTCAGCCTGAGGGACTGCGTGCAATTGCCGAATGGACCATATCGAAACGTCAGTTCTGGGAAGGCAGTCTAGACCGCCTTGGCGATATTCTTGAAAGGGAGAATTCATGGCCAACCTGAAGCTCGAACGGGAGTTTCCCGTAAATGCGGATACCTTGTTCGCGTGGCTCACCGACGGAGCAAAGCTTTTGCAGTGGTGGGGACCCGAAGGAATGCACGTAACCGAGAATAAGCTGGACTTCTCGCGCCTTGGACCTTGGTACTCGGTCATCGAGAATAGCGAAGGACAGAAGTACAAAGTTTCAGGTCATGTAACACATATTGATGTACCCAATTCGGTTGGCTTCACTTGGGCTTGGCATGATGATGAAGACACACGCGGGAATGAAAGCCACGTAATTTTTACTGTCACGACAACAGCTAGTGGATCACGACTGGTTCTGGATCATCGTGAGTTGGCAGATGCCGAAGCTGCAACGAACCATGAACAAGGCTGGACGTCTTCGCTGCGCAAACTCGAAGCGCGTTGTAAATAGATTTTCATTAGGGAGGAGCAAAATGCCCCAATATTTATTTGTATATCATGGCGGTCACACCCCAACCGACCCCGCAGAAATAGAAGCGACCATGGCCGCGTGGGGCGCATGGTTCCAAGGAATGGGCGATGCGTTAGAAATCCCTGGTAACCCAGTAGGCCAATCCTATACCGTTAGCTCTGGAGGTGTCATCGACAACGGAGGTGCAAACCCGGCCTCAGGCTTCACTGTCATCAAAGCCGATAGCATTGATGCTGCGACCGAAATGGCAAAAGGCTGTCCGATGGTTGTGAACGGTTCAGGCTCTGTCGAAGTAGCGGAAGTACACGAAATGTAAAACCCGGTCAGTCGGGGAAACCCGGAGCCGGTTTAAGTATACCGCATTCCAGCCCTCGTCGGCTGTACTGCGTAGCATTCATGAACTTGCGGGTGGCCGGGTGATCGGCCTCCAGCACCCCGAGGTTCACTAAAATGGCAGCGATGGCGCATTCGCTGGCGCGTGTGGCTCCATCGGCGATCTTCAAGGCCACGCCCAATCGTCTTTCCGGGATGATGGCCACAAAAACGGCTTCAGCCCCTGTTTTAATGGCCGCGCGCCCGTCCATTGCGCGCATCAGTTCTGTGCATGCGCGTGTCTCGCCCGCTACCAATTCAGGGTGTTTCACCATGGCTGCGGTTAATTGCAGCGCTGCATCGCTTGCCCGGTCTGACCGATCTGCGGCCGAGGCAAACCAAGCCATTGATCGTGCCAATCCAGCCAGCGAAACAGAAAAATTCGGTGCAGAACAACCATCAATTCCGTAACCCCGGCTCGTTTCGCCGGCAGTCTCTTCCAAGGCTGACAAACAGGCCTGCTGTACCGGATGATCAATTTCAAGGTATTCCGGTCCTGCACCCATGTGTTGGGACAGTGTAAGAAACCCACAGTGCTTTCCCGAGCAATTGTTGTGAATTTGACAGGGGGTATCGTCGGCTAAGATTAACCCATCTCTTGCCGCCATATCCTGCGGCTCTTGCGGTCCGCAGCGCAGATCGGGCTCAGCCAGACCCAAATGATCCAACCAAGCATATACACGATCTGTGTGAATGGCAGCCCCGCTGTGCGACGCGCAAGCCAACGCAAGATGTTCGCTGGTCAATCCGAACTTTGCCGCAGCCCCTGACGTGATCAGGGGCAATGCCTGTATCATCTTCGCAGAGGACCTAGGATAGACAACAGCCTCGGGATTTCCCCAACTACGCACGATCCGACCAACGTCATCACAAATCACTGCGTGGCCCAAGTGTAGACTTTCCAACATCGGTCCGCGCCAAAGTTCAGTCATCGGTACGGGTTGCGTCATCTGGACCTCCGGAATAATGCGCAAAATTCTGCCAATCGCCCTTTCGCCTGTGGCGAAACCTGCGTTAGTGTGTGTATGTCGGCAATCATCGGGATGCGCAACGTAGTACAGACGAACCGAAAGGGTTCGCAGCCATCTTAGATGTACGTGGGGTATTGGTCGAGCTAGGAGGCTGGACAGATGGGATCAAAACTCGCCTTTGTATTTGCGGGATTGTGCATGGCAGGGATGGCGACAACGGCCATTGCGCAACAAGCAACGAGCACCAATCGAGTTGCGGCAAAGACTGATTGGAGCGTTTTTGTAGAGGATGATCCAACGGAATGCTGGAGCGTTTCAGCCCCCAAGGAAACTGTTAACACCCGTGGCGGTCGGGTTGTTTCAGTGCGTCGCAGCGACATACTTTTGTTCGTGTTCTACCGCCCCAATGCCGAGGTCAAAGGTCAAGTGACTTTTACCGGCGGTTATCCTTTCGCATCCGGTTCCACCGTTAACCTGGTTGTCGACGGTAGCGAATTCGAGCTATTCACTGACGGTGAATGGGCTTGGCCGGCAACCGCTGCCGATGATGCCAAGATTGTCACGGCAATGAAGCGTGGGACCGAAGCGGTGTTGACCGCGCGTTCAGAACGCGGAACGCAGACCAAGGACACCTTCTCTTTGTTGGGCTTCACCGCTGCGATTGAAGATGCCGAGAAGCGCTGCACCAACTAATGATCAACTTCAGCTAAACACAGTCCAGCCACTTTTTGGGGCCTATTGGTGTATGGTTTGAGCACGCTTCCACTTTTAGGTACGTCCGACGTCAAATTTGATCCTCGTCAAAGCAAGTGGTCCTATTGTCTGAACTAATCGGTTCAAGAGCTGGGAAGGAGCTTGCAAATGCTGAACAAAACTCTTGCTGCGTTATTAATGATTTCTGCTCTATTGCTGGGCGCTTGCGAAAAAGAAAGTGAAACTTACCCTGTCACCGGCGAGCAATGCGGGCCGGAAGACCCCGTACAGACCCTGGACGCTGCAGACTGTGATATCCTGCCAGCAGGCGTCTGATCAGCAACCTTATCACACGTCTCTGACCGGAGAGTGCAGAAGATCCCGGTCGCAAAGGAGCAATCCTTGCGACCGAACTTCAATTGGGATTATGGATTAACGCGTGCTATCGTAGATTTGATTCAAGCGTCTTTTAGCAGGTATAGAAAATGCGGCACGTTTTTTTGGTATTGCTTATTACGTCACCTGCGTTGGCTGACCCCACCTTAGAATGTGCGGACGCAAGTTCGCAGGTCGAAATCGGGTCTTGCGTTGGAGAGACGGAAGAACGTGTCAACCAAGCGATGGAAGCTAGTTATGGGCTTGCTATCCGGGCGGCTAAAGAGTTGGACGACGTAACAGGTCGTGTTGAAGCCCAGCCAGCATTGGAAGCTTCACAAAGCGCTTGGGCTGGTTACCGGGATGCTCAGTGCGACGCCGTAGGAGCATCGTATGGAGGCGGATCAGGCACCGGCATAGCGATTACATCCTGCCGGATCGATCTAGGCCGAGCGCGAGTGGACGAATTGCTGCGTTTCGCGAACTAGGGCGAACGAATACTTTTGATCTTTGAGAATGTTCCTATATAGAGGCGCATCCCGATCCAGAATACCTGAGATACGCCCATGTCGCCCAAAGCGCCGATCACTCAAGACGTTATGACAATCCCTCGCAAACTGCCTGAGGGAAAGATCAACCTCGTTGGTCTGACCCGAGCACGTTTACGCGAGGTACTGATTGAGCATGGTACACCAGAAAAACAAGCCAAGATGCGCACGGGCCAAATCTGGCAGTGGATATATCAATGGGGCGTGCGCAATTTTGCCGAAATGACAAACCTCGCCAAATCATATCGGGCGCGACTGGCCGAAAACTTCGTCATTGAAATTCCAGAAGTTGTTACGCGGCAGATCTCCGAGGATGGCACCCGCAAATACTTGGTTCGTATTGCCGGTGGGCACGAAGTCGAGGTTGTCTATATCCCGGAGGAAGATAGGGGTACGTTGTGCATTTCGTCCCAAGTGGGCTGCACGCTAACATGTTCCTTTTGCCATACCGGAACGCAGAAGCTGGTACGCAACCTGACGGCGGCCGAAATCGTCGGTCAGGTAATGATGGCGCGCGATGATCTTCAGGAATGGCCAACCCCCGGCGCGCCAAAGGATGAAACGCGTCTGCTTTCGAATATCGTTTTGATGGGGATGGGTGAACCACTTTACAACTTCGAAAACGTCCGCGACGCAATGAAGATTGCAATGGACCCCGAGGGGATTTCTCTGTCCCGCCGCCGGATCACTCTTTCAACCTCGGGCGTTGTGCCTGAAATAGCACGTACTGCGGAAGAAATAGGTTGCCTGCTGGCGATCTCGTTTCACGCTACTACAGATGAAACACGCGACGTACTGGTCCCGATCAACAAGCGCTGGAATATCGAAGAATTACTGCAAGCATTGGCGAGTTATCCAAATGCATCGAATTCGGAACGGATCACTTTTGAATACGTGATGCTGGATGGCGTCAATGATAGCGATGAGGACGCTCATCGTCTGATTGATCATATCAGACGCCATGACATCCCTGCCAAAATAAACTTAATCCCGTTTAACGAATGGCCCGGTGCCCCTTACAAGCGAAGCTCGAATAACCGCATTCGGGCCTTCGCCAACATAATTTATCAGGCGGGCTATGCGTCACCTATCCGCAAAACCCGTGGCCAGGATATCATGGCAGCCTGCGGCCAGTTGAAGTCGGCGACTGAACGGGCGCGTAAATCGCGAAAGCAGATCGAGGCTGAGGCAGGAATGAACGGTTAGACCTTCACGAAAGTCGTCAAACTTTAATATTTGGTTGGTGTTTTTGCATGCAAAATTTGTTATGTATGAACAAACTCGACCTCTGGTAATGTTGAGTAACTTTATGCCCAAGGTTGCTGACCTGCCAGAAAGAGTCTGGCGAATTTATTCAAGGCCGCTGCCATTTTTGTAAGAAAGCGGCGTTTAGGCAAACTGATCATTCAGGTGGGCCAGCACAATGATTACGAGACACATGCGATTTATAGGGGCCATAGGTGGGTTGACGCTCTGCACCCTGTTCTTGACGCTTGGCGTTGCGCAGACAACAGATCAAGATGCGCATTTGGCTATCGAGAATCCTGCGGATTTATCCAAGGAAGACGCTCTTGAGCATTATATGTCATTGTCCCGCCGGATGGACCGGGGATATGCGGCGGCACAGCTCGACTTGCTCTTAAATTATCAGGCATGGCCACTTTTTAACGATGCGCCTTATATCTCGGCTACGCATGGGCAGAGATATGTAAACAGCTACGCAAACCGCATGGCGCACAACTATGGTACTTTGCAGGAGGGCGAGGTTTTGCCCGTGGGATCCGTATTAGCCAAGGACAGCATGACTGTAACAGACGAAGGCCATGTCCACCCCGGAGCAATGTTTGTGATGGAGAAATTGGCGGCAGGTGCCAGCCCGGACACTGCGGATTGGAGATACATCATGGTAATGCCGGACGGGTCGTTATTCGGTGACACGATGGGAAGCCGCGCCGAGGCGGTGGCTTATTGCCATGATTGCCATGAAGCAGTCGCCGACCGAGACTACACTTTTTACGTGCCCGAAGAATACCGTGTCGGCAACTGATCCAGGCTCAATTGAAAAGGTTGCTTGGATGACGGCTTCGCCGCGCGGTCGAAGTTCGTCTTTGTGTTAACTTTGAAGAATTTTCCTAGCTCGGATTATCTTTGCTGGAACCGTGCAGTGCCTATAATTTCGATCATTTTTTTGCGTACCGGCTCTGGCTGCGCATCGACAGCATTAAGAACTTCGCGCAATTCTGCGCGCAAACAGTGCATTTGGTCGATTAGCGAGATCATCATCGACAAGGCGTCCGATTCCATGTCGTATTGGTCATGCAACTCGCAGGCCAGCTCTAAACGTGCCACGTCGATAGTTTGGTAAACCAGCCCTTGTTCAGACTGTTCCGGGATTACAATCTCGGCTGCTAAATATTCACTCAACCGGTCCGACGTCAGGCGCGCGATGGCCCCAAGCAATTCGTCCTCTGTCAGCGTGCGGGTCATGATGGCATCCCCTTGCGTGGATCATAGCGGTGGGATTCACGCCATGTTTCCATGAATTGTTTCAGCGCGTCGTCGATTTTCTCCGGCATGGCGACAGTAAGTTCTATAAGCTGATCGCCACGGTCGGAAGATCCGCGTTTCTTCACGCCTTTGCCGCGCAACCGCAGGGTTTTACCACTGCTAGTGCCGGCCGGGACAGTAACGTTAACACCCCCATCTATCGTGGGTGCTTGCACCTTTCCGCCCAGAACCGCTTCATCAATTGTGATGGGCAAAGTGATATGGATATCGTCGCCCTGGCGGTCAAAAACCGGATGCTCGGTCACGGAAATGGTTACCAGTGCATCTCCGGGAGGGCCTTCGCCAAAACCGGGGGCACCCTTGCCACGCAGTCGAATTGTTTGTCCGCTGGTGATCCCGGCGGGGATCTTAACCTCAATTCGGTCGCCGTCTGGTAAAGTCAGTTTTTGGCTTGCGCCAAAGACCGCATCTAAAAAGCTGATCTGCAGAGTATAACTGCGATTGTGTCCGGGGGCGTGGAATTCATGTGTCCTTTGCTGGCCATAGCCTCCTTGCCCACGCATAAATTCGGCAAAAATGTCAGACATGTCGTCTGGATCGCCATAGTGGGCACCAGAACGATAAGGATTTCCCGCAGCCTCGGCGTAATCGCGGTAATACTGTTGCTGCGGGCGTTCCTGTCCAGAAGCATCGATCTCGCCGTTATCATAACGCGCGCGTGTTTCGGGGTCTTTCAGCAGATCGTAGGCCGCTGCAGCAGCTTTGAATTTCGCCTCAGCCTCTGAATCACCGGGCTTGAGATCGGGATGGCAATCCTTAGCAATACGCCGATATGCTTTTTTTATTTCGGCGTCACTGGCATCTTTCGAGACACCAAGAACAGAGTAGGGATCGTCGCTCATCTCACTCTCGCGCATCAGGGTCAGGGCAAGGCAGGTTTTAATGAAGGTGTTTTATCACGTGATTTCAACAGGTCAAAGTTAGTGGAGCCCTGAAATTCCTCGCCAAATTCGAATTGATTGATAATATCTGCATAACTTGAGACGTTGAAACGAAAGAGGTCCTCGAAATGTCGCGCAGAATTAAGTCCGCTCTGGCCTTGCTGGCCGGTAATGCAATTGGATTGCTGCTGGCCTCGGTGCTGCTGACTGGTTTCTCAATCCAACCGATATCATTTATCGTGGTGGTAATTGTTTTTACACTTGTTCAGGTTGTGGCTGAACCTTTGATATTGAAGCTTGGCGAAAAGAAAGCTCCGGCGCTCAAGGGTGGTATAGCATTGATAGTGACGTTTGTCGGCTTATTGGCAACTGACTTGATCACTGCAGGGCTGACCGTTGGCGGGCTTTCCAACCTGTTGGCCGCTACACTGTTAGTCTGGTTGGGCGCATTGGTAGCCAGTGTAGTTTTGCCGATCTATGTGTTCAAAGAATTGCGTGAGCCCAAGAAATAGTCACGACGAATTCAGGCTGGCCTCGATAGCTTGCCAAAGTTCTTCGAC
>NZ_JBXWSJ010000055.1:0-28120 GCF_059613365.1 Ruegeria sp. BHSA163 | reverse complement strand
GTGCGGCAAAAAACGCATCCGCAGCCGCTTCGAACTGACCGATTGGCAAAAATCCAGTCGCACTGCGATCGTTCTCGCCCAAGCGATGATCGGAATTCGGCTTTAGATTATGCATTCGCGCAAGAACTGAAGCCGTCTCAAGTGCCTTGCGCTCGCAGCTAGACCAGATCGCGCCAACCGACGACATCACGCTGGATCTCGCAAACGTCTTTGCGCGTTCAAGGCCGAGGTCGCTCAGCCCCCATTCGGTGATCGGCGAACCCGGCGTGACGACAACTTCTGGGTGAGAAATGACTATAAGCTTGCCCAAGATTATCCGCCCGGCAGCAAGACAGGTCCACGCTCAGCAAATGAAATTTTGATAGCAGTCCCCGTTTCAAGTGGGTCGTCCACATCGTCTTGCACCGCGAAGACCTGCCCGAAAGTTCCTTTTAATGTGTACTCCATCCGGACGCCCACATATGTGGCCTTGGCTACTTCTACGGTGATGCCGGCGTCAGAGCCAATTACAATCCGGGAGGGGCGCACCGCCAAAGTAGCTGGTCCTTTGCTCAACCCGCGAGCTGGTAGTCTATGCCGATACCCTTCGATTTCAATTGTGGCCTGATCACGTTCAACTGATACGATGCTGCAATTGATCAGGTTCGCTTCACCGATAAAATCTGCCACGAATCGGTCTATTGGGGCATCGTAAAGCTGCCGCGGCGTGCCAATTTGAGCGATGGAGGCGTTGCGCATAACGACAATTTCGTCTGAGACGGCAAGGGCCTCCTCTTGGTCGTGGGTCACGTAGACGACCGTCAGGCCAAGGTCTTGTTGAATTGCTCGGATGTCTTCACGCACTTGCCGGCGGAGCTTCGAGTCAAGATTCGACAATGGTTCATCAAAAAGCAGGACTTGCGGTTCCAGCACCAAGGCCCGGGCTACCGCGACGCGTTGTTGTTGCCCGCCAGAAAGCTCGCTGGGCAATCGACCCTCGAATCCCTTCAAACCAACGAGATCCAACCCATACAACGCACGCGACCGAGCCTCACCTTTGTCATATCCGGAGAATGTCAGCCCGTACATGACGTTCTCTATTACGCTCATGTGGGGAAAAAGGGCATAGGACTGAAATACCATCGATACGTCGCGATCAGTAGCAGGCAGTCTTGTCACATCGCGGTCGCCTATCAGGATGCGACCGGAACTGGCCATCTCCAGCCCCGCGATCATTCGGAGAGTCGTAGTCTTGCCGCACCCCGATGGGCCCAGCAGCGTGACCAGTTTTCCTGCTTCAACTTTTAGGTCGATGTTATCAACTGCGACCACATCTTTCCCGAATACTTTCGAAACACCCTCAAACACCACCGGAGCAGCCTTGCTTGCAATCTTTTGATCAGTCATGTCGTTTTCTCTGCCCCGAGTTGTGTGCGCCGTCCAATCTGAACGCGGCCGACGAGAATCTGCAAAAACCCGACAGCCGCTAGCATGACAAAGATCAATGTGGTCGAGTAAGCGATAGCAAGTCCGTAGTCGTTGTTTTCGACCCGCCCAATAATATAGCTGGTCGCCATATCGTACTCGGCAGACACTAGGAAAATTACTGCCGAAATGGCCGTCATGGCGCGTACAAAGCTGTAGACGAGCGCGGCTAAGATTGCTGGCCTAAGTAGCGGGAGGATTACCCGTCGGAAAGTCTGCCAGGAGTTGGCTCCGAGCGTTAACGAGGACTCGTCCAAAGACTTGTCGAGCTGTGACATGGATGCGATGCCCGCCCGCACGCCAACCGGCATGTTGCGGAATATGAAGCTAACCACAAGGATTACGCCTGTCCCAGTGATTTCTATCGGCGGTACGTTGAATGCCAAGATATAGCTGACGCCGATGACCGTCCCAGGAATAGCGAAGGACAGCATAGTTCCGAATTCGAAAGCATTCTTGCCTGCAAAGCTTTGCCTTGTAAGCAGGTAAGCAGTCACCAACCCGACCGCGGCCGTCAATGGTGCCGCGATTGCAGCAATGGTGATGGTTGTCCAGAAGCTGTCCCAAGCAGCCCCTGTCCAGCGAATCCCCTCTTCTTCAAATCGAACAGAGAAGGCTGTCACATAATGCTTAAGTGTCAGCGAGTTGTTGACACCCCAAAGTTCAACAAGACTACCGTAGATGATCATCCCATAGACTATTGCTGTAAACAGCGCCCATGTCAGTGCGATAGCTAACACCGGAATGGCCAGACCGTTCGGCATCAACGGATGGACACCTGCGTCTCCTTTGCCGGACACGGTTGTGTAGCTCTTCTTTCCTAACCAAGCCCGCTGCGCATAAAAGGCGGACAGTGTGAAGAACAAAAGAACCATGGCCAGCACTGCAGCTCGACCTTGATCGTACTGAGCGCCAACGATGGCGAAGAAAATTTCGGTCGACAAAACGTCGAAATTGCCACCCAGAACCAGTGGGTTTCCGAAATCCGCCATGGATTCGATAAAGCCGAGAAGAAAGGCATTTGCTAAACCCGGGCGCATCAATGGCAAGGAGACCGTTTTGAAGGTCTGCCACCGGTTCGCACGCAATGTTTGTGCAGCCTCCTCCATCGAGGGGGACACACCTTCGACAACGCCAATCAGGACAAGGAAAGCAATTGGTGTGAAGGCAAGGGTCTGCGCAATCAGCACTCCCGGCATCCCGTAGAGCCAACGAGTGGGCTGAATACCGAAGAGCTCGGCAAAGAAAACAGTGACTGACCCGGAAAGACCAAACAACAGGATTAATGCCAGCCCAATCACGAAAGGCGGCGTGATGATCGGTAAGACCGTAAGCGCTCGCATTCCCCTTTTGAAGCGGAACCCCGACCTTGTGACGACCAATGCAAAACACAAACCGAGCGAAGTCGTTATTATCCCAACCAGAATGGCAAGAAAGAGTGAATTCCAAGCGGCCCCGCATTTTGCGCCGGCAAAACAGCCCAGCCCCCAGAGTCGATTATCAAAGAACTTCGACGCGAATACCGATACGGAATAAGTCCCGTCCTCTGTTATGAATGCCGAAAACAGCATGTTGGCAATCGGGTAAAACACAAATGCAGTTACAATTGTAATCACGCCTCCGATTGCACTAACGACGAAAACATCACCGTTGATCGCGCCGCGTGCCGCGATTCCTTGGGTAAGCAGGAACAGAAACGCCGACGCGCAAATCATGGCGCCGTATCCCATTCCGAATTGACGGATCTTCGGCTCTCCGAACAATGCGTTCAGCCATTCGAAGTTAAAGCCCCTGATGCCTATCGAGAAGCCTTGTGCAATGAGCCAGCCAAAACCCAAGGCACCTGCTAAGACCAGAATACGTGCGTATCGAGGATCGGACTTTGGCCTGTTCAGCACAAGTAGCGGAAGTACTAACGGGATTAGCAATGGCGCAAGCCACAGCTTCTCGGCTTGTCCTATCAAAAAGAGGGCTGGAGCATAGTCCTCATCAAACGGATAGCCATCCACCAACCACGCGAATGACCAAAGCCCATCTTCTACCATGTACCATGGCAGAAGGCAGAAGCCGACCCACCCAGCGATGATCCAGAAGATTAGCACTGGGTGGGCTGTTATTGTCTTTTCTTCAGTCACTTACTGAGGCAGAACCGAAACCTCTTCGTCCCACTTCTGTAGCAGCCGCTTGCGTTCGTCTGACGAGCCGTATTTCTTGAAGTCATAGTCGATCAGTTTGATCTGGCTCATGTCAGGCGCACTTTCGGATGTCTCGGCACCTTTGTTGGATGGCACCTGGAACGCGTTGACCTGCAGTGCCAAATTCTGAGCGTCAGTGCTAAGCGCCCAGTCATAGAATTTCTTGGCTTCTTCTTCGTTGCGCGCACCGTCGATGATCGACATGGAACCGATCTCGTATCCCGTGCCCTCACACGGCGCAACGACCTTTACCGGGAAACCCGAGACGGCTTGCTTAACTGCGTCGTGCATGAAGACAATGCCGATGGTGTTTTCACCGCGTCCCGCTGCCTTTATCGGAGCAGAACCAGACTTTGTATATTGGTTAATATTGGAGTGCAGGCCTTTCATGAATTCAAAGCCTTCGTCCTCACCGAATATCTGCACCATCGAAGCCAATGTCGTGTATGCGGTACCCGAAGAATTCGGGTTCGCCATCTGCACATGACCTTTATATTCAGGCTTCAGTAGGTCTTTCCAACATGCGGGTTCGGGCAGGTTGTTAGCAGCGAGCAAGTCGGAATTGTAACCGTAACCCAACGCGCCGGAGTATATTCCGATCGTCTTGTTGCCTGCACTTTCGGCCTGTGAAATTGCCCAGTCATGAAGTTGATCGCGCATCGGCGACATATACTCCATTGTCAGGCCCTCTTCAGCGGCTTGAAGATGCGGGTCTCCCGTTCCTCCCCACCAGACGTCACCTTTCGGATTTGAGCTTTCAGCACGAATTTGGGCAAATGTCTCACCAGAAGATTTACGAGTCATGTTTACGTCGATCCCCGTTGCGTCTTCGAAGCTTCGCGCCATCAGTTGGCACCAATCTTCCTGGGCCGAGCAATACAGTGTAAGCTTGTCAGCTTGAGCGGCGCTGAGTGATGCTGAGAGTGCAACTAGTGACCCAGCCAATGTCATTGTTGTTCTTTTCAAGACTTTTCCTCCCTTAGTATCGGATCGGTATTTAGCCCAACCCATTTATCGCCAATGGAGGTTTGCATTTCCGGGCATTCTTATCGGACACAGACTTGGCCCTGTTCCCCCGTGGCGGGGTCAATCACACCATTGATCTCTCTTTCCTGCAAGAAAATTACAAATCTCTTAAATTTGCAGTGCTCCGAAAATTTGGAGACCAACCGCTACTTTGCGTACTCACATGGCTCAAAACTGTCTTGGAGGGTACTAGTCTTGAAAGTCAGGTTACTCTCTACGGAATCGTTTATAGAGTGTGGTGATGAATACCGATTTACGTTGGGGGCGTTTGAGTGACGAAACAATCTAAACCGTTAGTGATTTGCGCTCCCGAACCGCGCAGCCTTGATTTGATATTCACGCCTGAGAAGTTGTCAGAACTACGCGCACGCTATGAGTTGCACGAAACTGAAGCAGACGCCGTCGCTGGGCTTGGCGAAGCCTTACTTGCAAATACCCGATACGTACTGGGTCAGCCGCCGATACCTTCCGAAGCTCTCGCAAAGATGAGTTCGCTGAAGGCGGTTTTTAACGTAGAATCGAACCTTTTGGATAACATGCCTTACGAAGAGATATTCAACCGGGGCATCTATGTACTCACAACCGGCTCAGTCTTTGCCGTACCAGTGGCGGAGATTGGACTCGGTTTCGCACTCGATCTCGCAAGGCAGATTAGCCAAGCTGATGCCGATTTCCGATCGGGAAGGGAACTCTGGGGCGGAGATGGCAATTCCTCCGCTCGGCTTTTAACGGAGGCTGACATAGGATTGATCGGTTTTGGGGACATCGGCCGAGCACTCCACCGCTTGCTCGTGGGTTTCCGGTGCAACGTCAGAGTCTTCGACCCATGGCTACCAAATTCAGTTCTTGAAGATCACCAAGTTATCCCAGCCGACCTCATTGAGGTTTTAACCGAGTCTGACTTTGTTTTTGTGCTTGCCGCAGCTACAACCGAGAACCGCGGATTGATTGGGGAAGAAGAATTTGCAGCAATGCGACCGTCGGCAGCCTTTATTCTTTTAAGCCGAGCAGACGTGGTCGATTTTGAAGCCATGCTAGACGCGATAGAGCGGAACCACATAATTGCAGCCTCCGATGTTTGGCCCGACGAGCCTCTGCCATTTGATCATAGAGGGCGCTCGTTACATGGTCTTATCAAGTCGGCGCACCGCGCCGGCGCCATAGACACTGCATTCAAAAAGATGGGTGATATGGTTCTCGAGGACATGGCCTTGATTGACCAAGGTCTGCCACCCATTCGTTGCAAACGCGCGGAAAGAGAAACTGCGGGTCGCATGCGTTCTAAGCCGGTGGCAAGAAATTAATTTCAGGGCGGTATCCGAAAAATTAGATGCGGGGGCAGATGGCTTTTGTAGCCAAGGTCAGCTTCGTCCGCAACTCGGTCATAGCCGTATTTTTCGCCAGTGTCTGGTCTGAGTCAAAGCAGCCGTTGACGCCGGGACCCGTTTATAGGTCCAGAACCTAGGATGAGCCTGTATTGTAGTTTTAGGTGACATATTTTTGGGTCACTTTCTATGTTTGAACGATTGACCCAACTTTATCATTTTGAGTTTCGGTGCTCGAATTGGCACCAGCGTTACAAACTGAATTTGTAACACACGAGGCAGTCTAAATATCTGGAAAATTGGAATAAAAAAATCTCAGATCACGCACAAGGTTTCTGATCGTGCCGTCTGAGACGTTCCAGTCTGACGCCATTCTCTGAATTACATTATTTGATGCGTTTTCTTGCTTTCGAATGTGGTTAATTGGCTCAATTCTTTGAGCATCAGCAAAAGCATCATTCAGTTTAATCAATTGGCCATTTTGATTGGGAACTTGACCCCGTTTTAAGTACTCAATCATTTGAAGACCCGCAGCAATTATCTGCGCCAATTGAAGCCTTTTTCCACCAGGAATTTTCATTTTTGCGGCGGCTTTTAGGTCAGGTTTTCTGGCTCCGGAGATTATGTGCGACAGCGGCAGCCGTATGTCGGGTGGCACATCGGTGTTTGTATCTGCCAACAATTCTGTCAGTGGTTCAGGGTCACCAAAGTCAAAACAATCGAGCGCAACGATCCAAGCGAATGCAGAAAAAAAACGGTTCGATTTTTCGATGTCCTTCTTCCAGTGTTTCTGTCGACCACCGGGTGGCATTAACCATTCGAGGCCTCGGGGCGTCAGTATTTGTGCTGGCCCAACGCCCAAAACATTCAGTTCGAGTTTGCTATCTGGCCAAGTTTGGCGACAGATCACATAAGGGATATTGCGTCTTTCCATAAATGCGTCCCTTTGCGTAAAACGTGCAACCGATCGAGGTTTTGTACAGTAGGCTAAGCTTCGATCAAGTCGATCACGTATTGAGACCAAGCGTTCAAAGCTTGACGTTTTTCTTCTGCATAGTCGTGCCGCTGATATACCGCCACTATTCCCCCGCCAGTACCACTCAGATGGTTGAGAACAGCCTCTGTAACTCGCACAGGAATACCGATACGCGCCATTCCGGTGGCTACTGTTCTGCGAAGATCATGAAAACCCCATCTCGGAATTTCGACAGGCTCATTCCTTTCGGCTTCCGCAATCTCATTCATATAGCGGGCGATGCGTTTTTTTGCTTGGGAAAATCCTTGAATAGGGCTCACGCCATTGGTGGTAAAAACGAAACCAGATGGGCTATCAATTTGCGCCTTTTTGAAGAGAACTTCAGCAACAGCAGATGACAAAGGCACGTCGTGATTTCGCCCGTTTTTTGTTCTATCGCCGGACAAATGCCAAGTATGGTCATTCAATTCGGCAGTTGTCATTCGCGCAACCTCTTGCCGGCGTTGCCCTGTAAGTAGAAGAGTTTTCCCGAATGCTTCCCACGGTTCTCCCGCACGTTCGCAAGCCAACCAAAACCAACGAATTTCATCATCGCTGAAAAAACGAACCCGAGAGACCTCTTTGGCCGGCGCTTTAACTCCCAAGGCAGGCGAGATATCAAGAATGTCGCGTTCGACGCACCAATTCAAAAATTTGGAGAGGTGAGCCTTTACCCGGTTCGCAGTCGTCGCCCTTCCGCTATCTACGATATCGTCAAGCAGATCGAGTATGTCGCGCCTTGTGATTGTTTTTACGTCCCGCTCGCCCCAAGCCGATACCACAAAACGTTCCAAGACCTGGCGTGTCTGCGCGCCGCTTTTAAGACGTGAAAGGTGGCGCTTGTCAAACTGGTCAATCAATGTTTTGACTAAGTTCTGGTTGGAAAGCCGAGTGTCACTCTGCGCCGCTTTTTGGGCCTTCTTTTCGGCCGATGGGTCTAAACCCATTTCTATTTTTTCAAGCGCTTCTGATGCGGAGCTGCGCGCTGCACCAAGCCCCATCTTTGGCCACCTGCCCAGCGTCAGCTTTTTTGTCTTTCCAGCGAAACGATAACGTAATGCCCAAGACTTTACCCCCGATGGCTGCACCACAAGATACAATCCGGTCAACGCAGGATCTGGAACCTCAGTACGAGTAGCGCGCGGCTTTAACGCCTCAACAGTCTTTGTCGTTAGTGCTTTTGCCACGACTTTTCACTTTCAGGGTAACGTTGGGGTAACATTTTCACGCGTATGATATAGTTATCTTGGGTTACTAACAAACCCTAACTTTACACTAATATCTATGTTATTATGGCAATTTTAGGGAAAAATTGTTTGGAAGAGTTCTCGTATGTTATACATAGCCTTTTGACTTCTAATCAGCAGGTTGAGGGTTCGAGTCCTTCCGGGATCGCCATTTGAATTGAAAACGGCAGTTCCTCACACTGGGCAAGGAGACTACCGCCGAATTTTTCGATACAATTAACAAAGTTTCCGCTATGGTTATCAGGTGAAAAACCCACCGTCTCACAAATGATTGAGAGTGTCAGGTGGTGTTAGGGGCTGGATAAGGGGGTCTTGACCAGCCCCTTTCTTGTTTCGGTAACCTTCCGGAACAAGCTGTCCATAAAACGCGATGTATCCGAACCAATGCGATAAGGCATTGGGTGTACACGGAAAATCCAAAGAAATTGTCAGACGCATTTCAATAACGCTGTCAGGTTGTCAATCGAGACCAATGCAATTGGTGGAATCTGGGGATTCTTGTTGAAGGCTGCGAGTTCCAAACTATGAACCACCCGAAGCGATGTGAATAACGCCCTGCGCTTTTGGTCGTTATCAGTTGCTATTCAGAGATTACCAGTGGCGCCGCGCTCTTCACGGATGCCAAACTCGGCTAGAGCTTGTTGCGTGTCTCGCTGCGTCATCTTGAACTCGTTGATGTATCGGGTTTTGTAGCGTAGTCGACCTTTTGCTTCCTGCAGGTTTTCGCCATGCCCAATGACGTACATCATGGCGTGAAAGGGGACGTAGTTTAGCTGCATTAAATCGTTACGGTTGGAGAGGCCAATTAACCTGTGGCTTAATTCAGGTAAAACCGGCACATCCAATTTTGTCTGGCCGAATTGGCACCTCCACGCCACGCAGGACCCGCAAGTGGAATCGAAAGACTTCAGCTTTGAAAGCCTGGGTGGGAAATTAGCAAATCCACGACCGGTCAACTTGCGAAACACGTTGTCCAGCCGCCGCGGTACAAGCGCAAAACCAAACGGTCCTTCCTGTTTTCGAATTGCGTCCTTGTCCGCGCGGTGCAAAGGAGCAGTCTCTCCGGTAGTGGTATTGTACATAAAACCCTTGTCGATCAGGTATCCCGACGGGTCGCGGGTTTCGACCATGTAATCTACAAGCTTTGGATGTGTCAGATCATCAGCATCTAGACAGAATAAATATGCATCACCACTTAGAATTTGGGAGCAGAACTCAGTGATGGAGCGCCGTTTCTCACCCTTGTCAATTCCTGGAGCTGGCTTTGTAAACCGCAGAAAAATTACCTGATCGTCAAAATCAATGCCATCTGGTTGTGTCTGACCGCAAACAACGGCCATCCAGTTTGGGTTGGTTTGTCTGCGCAAGGTTTCAATTGTTTGCCCCAGGTTTTCACAAACTTGGGACCAGTCACGCGCCCTGTGACGTGCAATAAGTGGGATCGAAAAAACCACAGTTGGATTGACGGCGACCGGGTCACAAGTCATGGTCTTTCGCCACGTTTCGATGCTCTCTCTATTAATTTTCGGTTGTTGTGCAGCGAAGGACATTATGCAGTATTTTCTTTCTCATCACTCTGGAGGTGTCTTGCTCGATATTTTGACATATGGGTTGATTATGGCGCTGGTACTTGGAAAGAGCGTTTTAAGCTATCGAATTATTTTTCCAGCAAGTTCGCAGCACCCAAAGAGAACGCGAAAGGGAAATGACGGCGTCTACTTGCGATCGCTAAAATTTCAGGATCAAACGCTTGCACTAGGTAAAATGGTGGGTGATGAGAGACTCGAACTCCCGACATCTTCGGTGTAAACGAAGCGCTCTACCAACTGAGCTAATCACCCGTGATGTTACACATGTTTCCTCAACGCAGCTACTTCGGTTTCTGCAGGTGAACCATCATGGTTCGAGTACGACACTTACTGTAACGGAATCAGAGGTCAAGTCGTTACATGTACGGGTGATAAAGATCACAAGCCGGGATGAAGTAAAACTTCTACTAAAATAATCGGGTTAGAGCAGAGTGCCGATTCTGCTTTGCTGGCTTGTAGGCGATAATGAAAGGCCAGTTGATTTTCACTTTTAGAGAAAGACCAAACCAAGGTCGATCCGTAGAGCTTGCGGAGTGATATTAGAGCAGCGCTGAAGGTATTTCGTGCTCCCTGTCAGGTGGTTATGTGGCTTCGGCTTTGATTTCCGGCGTTAGCGGTGGTCCTCTCCAAAGGTAAGGAAAAATGATGAAAGAGAACAATCTATTTTAGTGGACAGGCTATCTAATGGGGGGGGTGAATCGGAAACAATTGCAAATGTGGCATTTTTTTGGCAAAATTGTGGCGCAGAGGTCAAATTACGGGCCTTTGCTGTAGTTGTTTACTAGTGGAGATAGAAAGAATGGGAAAAGCTAAGATTACATTGCTGAGCGCATTTGCTTTTGCGATTATTGGAACTGCAAGTTACGCTGTTGACGAGCCTCCGACTTGCGAGAGCGACTGTGAACCGCCGTCAAGCGAAGGCGGCAACCCCGGCAACGCTAAGCCTGTGGGCAACAGTCCTTGGGACGGCATTACTGGCAACAGCGCCAACAATGGTGGGGGACCCCCTGCTTCTACGATGGATGGTCAAAGACCGGATACTCCATATGACCAGCCTGGTGGTAATGGCACCGGTCCTAGCGGCGCAAACGACAGATGATTGCTTCAAGCACCTATTTGCGGCGATTTTAGAATTGAAACCATATACAACTGATGTCGTTGGCCTGTGTTGAAAGACACGGGCCAATACTTTTTTTTAGCAACGTTTCTCGTGCGGTTTTATTCTGGTGTACTAGCTCGAGATTATCCACTATTTCAGCGGTTGCATTCCACTCCTGCTGGCTGGTGAGCTTCGTTAACGATCCGATAGACTGATCTCTGAGAAATACTCAAGCGCTGGGCGATCTCGTGCTTCTTGTAGCCCTGCTCCAGTAGCTGAAGAACCTCTGTGGTCATCATACGTGCCGTTGGTTTCCTGCCTTTGTATTTACCCTCAGCTTTAGCTTTGGCAATTCCTTCTCGTTGCCGCTCCAACATCATCTCTCGCTCGAACTGAGCGATGGACCCAAGGACATTCAGCATGAGCTTCCCTGTAGCTGTGGATGTATCAAGGGCCATATCGAGTACTCTCAGTGCGATGGCTCTCTCTCTGTGAGCTCGTCAACAATCTCTCCGAGATGTCTGACTGAACGAGCAAGGCGGTCAAGCTTGGTGACGATGAGAACATCTCCCTCTCTGCAGAAGCTAAGAGCTTCACTGAGGTAAACACTTATGCCGATGTCGTCTTTGTTGGAGTGACCCAAGACAAGATTTCTTACCTCCCTTGAAACCCCAGCGTCCACAAGAGCAGACACAGCAGCCCTCCTGAACGAGTGCATATCCCAATTGGAATTGTCGCCATCAAGGTTCTTTCGGGCTTTCTCTAGCGCTTTCCCTAGGTAATGGCTGGGGTGCCCATCGTAGCCACCCAGAGCAATCCGAGGGAACAACCTACCGATATTCTCTGCACAACTTGGCTCTACTATTGTTGCCCTTTTGGTAGCTTTGCCTCTGAGGAACAATCCTCTGGGTAGTCCAACACGCTTCTTTAGATTCGATACCCGTACACTCATCGTCGAATAGTCTCCAAGTTCTCGTTACAAGACCCTGAGCAAACCATTGAAAAGGTTGGGAATGGTGGGTGATGAGAGACTCGAACTCCCGACATCTTCGGTGTAAACGAAGCGCTCTACCAACTGAGCTAATCACCCGTGATGGGGGATTTAGCTAACGCGGCACGCAGACGCAAGAGGGTTAGCAGAAATTCTTTCGCCAATAGTGCAGGTGTCTGCGCTCAGGCGCGCAAGTCTTTTAAGGCGGCAAGTAGTTGCGCGACTTCGTGTTCAGTATTGTAGTGACAAAGCGAGATACGGATACAGTCATTTAATCCCAGTGGGTCAAGTACATTTCCGCTATAATGATCAGCTTTACGGGTGTGGGTACGAATTCCCTGAGTGTTCAACTTTGTAACGACATCTGCGGATGGCATGTCTTGAACAACTACGGACACCAACCCTTCGCGAGCGGGGTTGTCCGTCCCGGCCAAAATTTTGATGTGATCCATATCTCGCAATCCAGGAAGGTTACCTATGCCGTTGATCATTGCCCCAGTCAGATGAGTTTCGTAAGCGCGGATAGCCTGCCCGGCAGCCACAATCCTGTCTCGACGGTCCGATGCGTCTGATACCTGTGAACCAACCCATTCAAAGTATTCGACAACATCTGACATTGTTGCGTAGGCCCCAGTGTCGCGTGTACCGAATTCCCATCCCTCGGCCGGTGCGTCTATCAGTTGATCATGGGGTAAAGCAGTCAACCGATCCGATATCCAGGCCACACCGTATCCGTGGCGCGAAAAAACCTTATAAGGCGAAATTGCATAGCCATCGACATTGTAGCTGTCCAGATCCATCTGGCCATGCGCTGCATGTTGAATTCCATCCACGATGATGAAGCATTCAGGGGCAACCTCGCGTATTGCATGCGCAATGGCCGCCACGTCCATGCCCATCCCCGTGACTGGCGAGGCATGCAGGACCGTCGCAACAACCACATCCGGTGTCATCAACATTCTATAGTCTTTTGCAGTGACAAGCCCGGTTGCGTCATCGTGGGGCACGTTGACATAGTTCAACCCGGCTATCTCGGCCCAACGACGCGCAGCGCTGCGACTGGCGGGGTGTTCTATGGAACTTCCGATGACTTTGCAGCCCGGCTGAGCATTGACACATGCGGTACGGATCATTCTGAACAGCAGTTCGGTTCCGCTTTCGCCCACAAAAAACTGGCCACCAGAGGCGTTCATGAAAACTGACAAATCGGCTTTGGCTTTGTTAATGATGTTGACCAATGCATGGCTGGCCACGTTGTCTCGCCCTTGATTATCGGGGATTGCAGCAAATTTTGCGGAGGTTTCGACCACTGACTTCAGCGTCAGCGCTCCTCCTGCGTTTTCAAAGAAGATGCGCGGCCCTTGAAACGGGCAAGCGTCGACATGAGCGAATCTGGCCCGGATCGCATCGATCAATTCGGGTTTCTGTTGCAACATGAGATGTTTCCTATCTTTCCTAGCTGCAGGTCAGCCTGAATTTGGTGAAGGATCAATCCAATTCGCGACAGAAAACGGTCAATATCACACTTGCACCTGAATTGGTTGTAAAGAAAGGGGTCTTGCCTGTCATGCATAGCCTCCGATATGCCCACATTGACTGCAACCAATTGAGTCAGAGGCACATGATGACCCGGGTTTTCCGTTGCCTTATTGCGGTACTTGCATTTTTTGTAGCGTCGGCAGCCCCTATCCGGGCTGGCGCCGAGGGAGTTCTGGTGTTTGCAGCGGCTAGCCTGAAGACTGCACTGGACGCCATTGTCGCGCGATATCAGGAAGAATTCAGCCAGGACGTCACTGTTTCGTATGCGGCGTCCTCTGTTTTAGCACGGCAAATTCAACTGGGCGCCCCTGCCGAGTTGTATATCTCAGCCAACCAAGACTGGATGGATGTGTTGGAACATGAAGGGTTGTTGGATTCAGCTTCGCGAATTGACTTGCTGGCCAATAATCTTGTTTTGATTGGTCTAAAAGGCGGCGATCCAATAGAAATAGAACCCACGCTGGACCTGCAATCACAATTGGACGGAGGGTATCTGGCCATGGCGCTTGTAGATGCGGTTCCGGCGGGAATTTACGGCAAAAGTGCGTTGCAGACTCTGGGTATTTGGGACACCGTAGAGGGGCAGATTGCTCAGGCTGACAACGTGCGTGCGGCTTTGGCGTTGGTGGCAACAGGAGCATCGCCATTGGGGATCGTATACAATTCCGACGCAACGGCAGAAAATAGGGTAGATGTGCTTGGAACTTTCCCCCAGGATACGCACTCTCCGATCATATATCCGGCGGCTCTGATGCAAGCGGCGAGCGCAGACGCGCAGAATTTTTTTGAGTATCTGCAATCCGAAGCATCACAAGCGGAATTCCAGAGACAGGGCTTTACCCTGTCGGGGCAGTAATCATGGGATGGCTCGGACCTGCGGAGCTTGAAGCATTGCGCCTTTCTTTGCGTGTCTCTTTCTGGGCTACGGTGGTGTCCTTACCGTTAGGTATATTTGTGGCTTATGCTTTGGCGCGCTGGCGTTTTCCCGGGCGCCAGGTTGTGAACGGGCTCGTGCATCTACCGTTGATCCTACCACCTGTCGTGACCGGTTATCTTTTGCTTTTGACTTTCGGAGTGCAAGGCCCCATTGGTCGTTTATTGGCTGAGGTCGGAATTGTCGTTGCCTTCCGCTGGACTGGCGCAGCATTAGCTGCTGGGATCATGGCCTTTCCGCTTATGGTCCGTGCGATCCGTCTTTCGATCGAGGCGGTGGATCCACGGCTTGAACAAGCGGGTTCCACCCTTGGCGCATCTAGGTTTTTTGTCTTTTTAACAGTCACTTTACCGATGATCCTGCCCGGAGTTATTGCCGGAGCAATTTTGGCATTTGCCAAGGCGATGGGGGAATTTGGGGCCACAATTACATTCGTTTCCAACATCCCGGGGCAAACTCAAACATTGCCATCGGCGGTTTACGCTTTTTTACAAGTGCCGGGGGGCGAGGCCGCAGCCACTAGGCTGGTCATTATCTCGATCGCTGTTGCCATGACTGCATTGTTGCTGTCGGAATATGTCGGTCGCCGTGCCGCGCAACGGGTGGCAGGATCATGAGCCTTTCTGTTCGCCTCCAACACCAATTGCCTGGCATAGCTTTGGACCTGAACTTTAACGCGCCTTCAGGTGTAACCGTCTTGTTCGGGCGGTCGGGATCGGGCAAAACAACGGTTGTTAATGCAGTGGCCGGGCTATTGCGACCCCGGGCTGGGCAGGTCACAATTGATAATCGAATTCTTTTCGACGCGGAAAGAGACATCTGGTTGCCGCCGCACCGTCGTCGTCTGGGATACATCTTTCAGGAAGGGCGGCTGTTCCCTCATCTGAATGTACGTCAAAATCTATTATATGGCCGCTGGTTTGCACCTCGGGGTGCACGTCGTGAAAACCCCGACCGCGTGATTGAGATGCTGGGGATTGGGCATCTTCTGGACCGCCGCCCAGCGAAGTTGTCTGGTGGCGAGAAACAGCGCGTTGCCATCGGTCGTGCGCTGCTTGCAGCGCCGCGTCTGATCCTTGCGGATGAACCTTTGGCGGCGCTGGATGACGCACGAAAGGCCGAAATACTTCCCTATTTCGAACGGTTACGAGATGAGGTATCGGTGCCCATCCTTTACGTAACCCATTCAGCCGCCGAAGTCGCGCGGCTGGCAACGTTTGTGGTAGCTTTGCAAGAAGGCAAAGTTGTTCGCCAAGGACCCGCGTCCGAGGTTCTTTCTGACCCGTCTATCGCACCCGCTGGTATTCGCGCGGTAGGTGCGGTGCTGCAGGTCCGTGTGGCCCGTCACCATGACGACGGATTGTCCGAATTAGATGCCGGCGGGGCACGTCTGTTCTTGCCCCGCATTCCTCATCAGATCGGAGAGGAGTTGCGCATACGCATCCCGGCGCAAGAAGTCATACTGTCTGATCGAAAACCCGAAGGACTATCGGCGCTGAACATTCTGGATGGTCAAGTCGAAGCGGTGCGATCCGGCGAAGGACCCGGTGCGATTGTATCCCTCAAGACTCAGGCCGGAGTAGTGCTGGCGCGCGTAACCCGTCGATCCGTTGATGTGTTGGGGTTGCAGCCCGGCAGCCATTGCTATGCCGTAATAAAAACCGTTGCCTTGGCCCCACAGGACGTTGGCGGACCAGCAGGATCAATTTAGGCCAGAGCCAACGCTTCGTGCTCTCGTAAAATCAATCGTGCGGCATGACCGAAGCCCATTTGGTTTTGCGTCGGGCGGTCAGAAAAAATGTCTGCCAATTCCTGCAAAGCGTCAGACGACAGGGTGTGTAAGGTTTCTTCGCCAAGAAACAGACTTTCGGCCTTGGCCCCTTCTGCCGTCAAAATTTCATGATGATCCATTAGAATATGCAGGTAGGTGACGGGTTCATCAGACATGTCAATTACAATGCCCGGCCATGCGCATAGATGTTTGGCGGCGACAAGTACCTCGGGCGCGCCGAACAAGATCTCGATTTTTGGGCCGCCGATCAGTATTCGGTGCTGCTGTGAAACTAGCAGATCCCTTCTGGGCAGACCGCCACCAAGACTGCCTGCAGAGATTCGAACGGGCCGCATTGCTGGGTTGCGCCTCAATCGCTCAGGGGGCAGCAAACTACTTTCTATCCAGCGGATTGGCTGAAGCCCTCGATCCGCTGTCATAACCCTGTCGCCGACAGACAGGCTCTCTATTGCAGCGATGCCATGTTCTGTTTCGATCAAAGTTCCTGCGGTGAAACAGACCCCTTCAATAGTAACGGTAATGATTTCTGGTGCCGAAGTGAAAGGAGTTGTGCCAATTACCGAGACGGTTGTTGCTGTGACTTGGACTGCGAAAGTATCGATTAGAACCTCGCCGCCATCCAGATTGTCAAAGATTGTGGGATCAACAGTATAGGTCCACTCCCCAGTATCCGGATCGACAGAAGCCGTGCCGAAAGTTGCTGGCGTTGAAATCTCCCAATCTTCATCGATGATAGTCAGCGGGCTAACTGCGTCCAAATCTCCCGTCGCCACATTTGGTGGGTCGTCCGTCACAAATCCAGTGGTGTCACCCGTTACTGAAACCATCTATGTGCCTTCCTTGCTGAGGACTTGGGCGAATTCTTTCTTGCGGTAAAGTTTCATATGAACTTCACCTGCGCTATCACGAGTCCATTCCACGATTCTATTGCGGGTCATGTCGCTATCCATTCTGTTGGTGCGAACTCTTGGATGAGGAATTTCCTTTTTTAACCTTTCGACGATTTGATTGGTTTGGCCAAATGGAGCCACCAAGTCGATGATCCAAAAAGATGAGCCACAAGTGAAGTCGGCCTCTTTCAATGCTTCTTCTTTGACGGCATAGCGATATTCGGCTTCAGGATTGAGACCCGCAAACGTCACAAACCCACGCGGAAAACCATTTTGCCGGAAGATGTGATATTGCCCCAGACGAAATGGCGTTTCAAACGCGTAGAGCACTTGGCCAAGTTTGCGCCCACTATGTATTTTGGTGAGGGAGGCCAGATAGAATAGGGCACCTAGATCTGCGTATTTTTCCGGAGGTAGATCAAACCAGTCTTTTGGAAACGGTTTTTTCAAATGGCACCTAAATTAGTGGAAATATCGAACTAGTGCCCGATATCATTATCAAACAAAGGTTCTTTCCACGGGGTTTTGTCGTGCGGTTCATCAGCCTAAGCGGGTGTTTCACCATGGGATGGAATGTCGTAGGTTTGGCGAGTTAATTGGCGAAAGCACTTAAATCCGATAATTGGCAACGGGATGTTTAGCGATGCGATCTGGCATGATTTTGACTTTGGTTGCTTTTGCGGCAACTTCCGCCTGGGGTCAAGGCGTTGGTTTTGGCTATAAACTCAGACCGCAATTCAGAACCCAGATCACACCGCTAAAGGATGGAACTTTTCAGGTGAAACCTGTCGGCGGGTCCTCCGCTGCCGTTACTTATTGGTGTGGGATCGGTGATTACGCAGTTCGTACGTTGGGCGTTTCAAACTCGCAACGGATTTATGTTTCGAAAGCCTATGAAAAAGGTGCTCGCACAGTCAATTTTTCATTCACACCTCCGCCGGGTGCGGATACCAAATCGGGATATTCCCTGACGGTCAATAGAGTCGGCGAGAATCTGTCCGCCGCTTCGGCGCAAAACTATTGTTTCGACAATTTCATAGACATGGGTTTCTAGGCGTCAGACCCATTTGGCAAGCGGTGGCAAGCTCATCAGAACGGCGTCTGGATCATGCCCGGTTTCCAGTCCGAATTTGGTGCCACGATCATAAACCAAGTTGTATTCAGCATAGAGGCCGCGGTGCACCAGCTGCGCATTTTTGTCGTTTTCAGAAAATGGCTGGGATCGGCGTTTTTCAACCAGCGGCAGATAGGCAGGTAAAAAAGCCCGGCCAATATCTTGGGTCAGTGTAAAATCGTCTTGCCAGTCGCCCGTGCAATAATCGTCCATGAAAATACCGCCGACGCCACGCGCGCGTTTTCGGTGAGGGATATAAAAATACTCATCCGCCCAGTCCCGCAAGCGTGGATAAAGTCCGGCTCCATGCGGGTCTAGGTGTGATTTCTGCGTGGCGTGAAAATGCGTGGTATCATCTTCATATTCGATGCATGGGTTCAGGTCCGACCCACCGCCGAACCACCATGCATGCGGTGTCCAAAACATACGTGTGTTCATGTGGACGGCTGGCACATGCGGGTTTTGCATGTGCGCGACCAAACTGATCCCTGACGCCCAGAATCGGGGATCTTCAGTCATTCCGGGAATACCTTTGCGCGCAGCCATGGCCTGCTGAGCACGCTCGCCAAGTGTGCCGAAAACGGTAGAGACGTTAACGCCGACCTTTTCGAATACTCGACCTCCGCGCATCACCGACATCAGCCCACCTCCGGCGTCAGATCCATCATCCGATTGTCGTTTGGTTTCTCTGATTTCGAAGCAACCGGGTTCAGCATCTGAAAACGGACCCGAATTGTGGCTATCCTCGAGGCTTTCAAACGCAGCGACGATTTCGTCGCGCAAGTGCCGGAACCATGCAGAGGCAGTAGATTTCTCGCGTTCGAACATTGGCTTTAATGAGCAGGGGCGGCGACCGGATCTAACAGGGTGCGGCCGCCGTCGATGGTTAGAATTTGCCCGGTCATGAAACCCGCGGCATCCGAAGCCAGGAATTGCGCGGTTTCAACCAGTTCAGTCGGTGCCGCGATACGAGCCAGAGGCGTATGTTTTTCGATGTCCTCCCGGAAGTCACGGTTTTCCTTAAGGGTAGACTGCAATGAGGCGCTCATTACCGATCCCAGGGCGATTGAATTTACGCGAATGCGGTTCGGCGCCAGCGCAACCGCCAACGACCGGGTCATTTGATCCAGCGCAGCAGTTGACACTGAGTAGGCCATCAGGTCCGGATGGGTTCGGCGGGCCGCAATCGAAGACAGGTTAATGATAGACCCTGCGGGGCTCTCCTCGTTGCCATCTGCTTGTTTGATCATGCGCTTTGCGATCAGCTGGCTAAGGCGTAGCGCGGGCATTAAGTTTTGGTTCAGCAATGTTCGAACAGAATCGTCATCGGCATCAAGTGGATCCGAGGGGATTACCTGTCGTGAGCCATTGACCAGAATGTCTACCTGGTCAAATGCGTCGAGCGTTGCCGAAAGCAGGTTGGCAACGGTCAGGCGTTCACGCAAATCGCCAGCGAAATAACGGATATTGCTGTCGTCGGCATGTTCGCCCAGTTCGTTAACCAAGCGTTTTTCGTCCATATCCGCAAAAACGACGTTCGCACCTGCATCTGCGAAATGACGGCCGATGGCCAGACCAATGCCATTGGCACCGCCGGTGACGATCGCGGTTTTGCCAGCTATGGAAAAGGACATGCGCTTCCTCCTGAGTTGCGGCGCAGGTTAGCCGGGATCACCGGCGGGGGCGAGAGGCCCTGATAACTTTGAACCGATTGTCACCGGTGACTTCTTCGACGCGGGCAAAAGACTCGCTCAACGTCGCTTCGTAAGGCAGATGGCGGTTTGCCACCATCCAAAGTTCGCCCGAACGCGCCAGATTGTGCGCGGCAGACCGGATAAATCCCTGACCCAATCCGGGATCAGCGTCGCGGGATGTGTGAAATGGAGGGTTCATTACAACGGCGTCCAGCGGCTCGGCAGCGGTCCATTTCAGTGCATCTGCCCAATGGAATTTTGCGCGAGGGTCTTTAACATTGGTTCGCGCGCAACACAGCGCTGCATGATCGGCTTCTACAAGGTGCAGGGTGACAAGGTTTTTATCTCTCAAGAGATGGGAAGAGAGGTACCCCCAACCCGCTCCTAAGTCGGCTACTTTGGCGCCAAGGCGCGGGGGAAGTGCCTTACTCAGCAACTCCGAAGCCGGATCGATACCGTCGGCGGAAAACACTCCCGGTACGGTATTGAACCCATCGACGGTTTGCATTTCCGGTGCGGCCCAATCGGCAAATGCCTGCTCGTCAGAATGAAACCAGAAAATTTTCCCATGGGCCTTTGATATTGGGCCTTCGACCGAAACTTTCTTTCGGATGTCTTTCAGAAGGCTGTCAATGCCATCGGTTTTGGCGCCGTCCACTACGACCAAGTGGCTGGCCCGACGACAAGCCTGACATATCATGGCTCGAGCCAACTCCTTCGAACGAGGCAAAAAGACTACAGCATCATGACACGTTGAATCAGCCTCGGCGATCGCTGCAAAGCCAATCGAAGCGAAGTGGTCGTGAAACGGCTTGAATGGTTGAACCACTTGTGATCCCAAAAATTCTTTGGGTAAATCATTGGCTGGGGTTGCGCCAATGAAGGACACTGGTTGCGACAAAGTCAGGCCGTTTTCAATGGCAAGGCTCAGGCGAGGTGACATATATGGATCCTACAAGCGTAGTGAACAAGGGTGATCAGGCTCGGTTCCGTCTCACTCTTCTCTCTCCATTGTGCATTGCAGGGGGTGCTGGTGCCGACGCGCAAAATCCATCACCTGTCCAACTTTGGTCTCGGCGATCTCATGACTAAATACGCCCACGACGGCAACGCCCTTCTTGTGAACGGTCAGCATGATTTCAAAAGCCTGCGCATGTGTCATGCCAAAGAACCGTTCAAGGACGTGAACAACGAACTCCATCGGGGTGTAGTCGTCGTTTAGCAACAACACTTTGTACAGTGGTGGGCGCTTAGTCTTTGGGCGCGTTTGCACCAGGACTGATGTATCGTCGTCCTCGTCCGATTTGTCAGACATGATCCACGGGGTTTCAATCATTTCTTGTGAGAATCCGATTCAGGCTTCGGTTTATTTCACGGCTTATATAACGTCAGTACCGTCAGAGGAAAGAGGAGCCGGGCGGATTCGAGATGGATGAGAGATTGACCACCATCGGTTTTGATGCGGACGACACGCTGTGGCACAACGAACGTTTCTTTCAACTGACACAATCACATTTTGCAGATTTGCTGGTCGATTATGCTGAACGTGATCACCTGATGGATCGACTGTTGGCTGCGGAAAAGCGTAATATTCGGCACTATGGCTACGGGATCAAAGGTTTCACCTTGTCGATGATTGAAACCGCAATCGAGGTGACTCGGGACAAAGTACCCGCTTCGGTTATCCGGCAGCTTATCGAAGCCGGACAAGATATGCTGGCACATCCGATAGAGCTTTTGCCGTATGCCCGCGAAGCGGTCGAGGCGGTAACCGGGACCTACAAGGTGGTATTAATCACCAAGGGTGATCTTATAGATCAGGAAAGAAAACTGGCGCAATCGGGCCTGGGTGACCTTTTTGACGCCGTGGAAATCGTATCGGAAAAGACGCCGGATATTTATCGTGCTGTTTTCACGGAACATGGCGATGGGCCGCATTCCGCAATGATGGTAGGCAACTCGATGCGATCCGACGTGGTGGCCCCCATTCTTGCAGGGTGCTGGGGCGTGCATGTACCTCATGGTTTGGTTTGGGAGGTTGAACAGGCTGATACACCTGAGGACAATCCCCGTTATCGAGCGCTGACCGACCTAGGGGAGTTGGACGGCTTAGTCCAAGCGATACGATGATGTTGCTAATTGGTCCCAGTCAGAAAATTTTTGCCATGGATGAAACACAGTTTCAGTCGAAATCCTCGGTTTAGTAGATTGTTCCTCTCGGGACACAACATATAGGACTGATGCGACCTATCTGGGATCACCTCTCTCAGAGCTTTCGGTTTATTTCAGTACGACACTGTGCTAGCCTTGATCCAATTAATAATTAGACACGCTGACCGGGAAAACTCGGCGGCTCGAGGCAGACAGAGGCAAAGATCGTGCAGGTTCGGCGGACAGCTCCGGCCCGGATGGGCTTACTTCTAATTTTAGTGTTATGGGTGTTTTCTTTTGCGCCATTGCAAGCTGTGGCGGCGCCATACGCAGCCATGGTAATTGATGCACGTACAGGAGAGGTGCTGCATTCCCGCAACGCGGACACCAGGTTGCACCCGGCATCTTTAACCAAAATGATGACGCTCTACATCGCTTTCGAGGCGGTAAGAAACGGCGAAATAACTCTTGATACGCCGGTACGCATCACAAAGAAGGCGGCCTCCGAACCGCCTTCGAAATTGGGGTTGCGGGCGGGGCAAACCATCGCATTCCGCTATCTGATCCGCGCGGCTGCTGTTAAATCGGCCAATGACGCGGCTACTGCCATCGGAATAACTCTGAGCGGGTCCGAGGCAGCGTTTGCCCGCAGGATGACACGAACCGCCAAAGCGATGGGGATGAGCCGTACTACGTTCAAGAATGCGCATGGCCTGACTGAAGCCGGGCATTTGTCGACCGCGCGGGACATGACCACATTGGGGCGTCACCTGCTGTACGATTACCCGCAGTATTACAATCTCTTCTCACGTCAATCCACTCACGCCGGAATCAAAACGGTTCCGAATACCAACCGTCGCTTGCTTGCAGCCTACAAGGGAGCTGATGGGATCAAGACCGGTTACACTCGCGCTGCAGGGTTCAATCTTGTTGCTTCGGCCAAACGTAAGGATGAACGGATCATCGCGACCGTCTTTGGTGGAAAATCCGGTGCTTCACGAAATGCGCGTGTGGCAGAGTTGTTGGATATGGGTTTTCGTCGTGCTCCTTCGCGGGCGCCAATCCGCAAGCCATCACGTCCTAAATATGCCGGTAATGTCGGTTTGGGAGAATTTGCCAAAGTTGCTGGCCTAACTGGGGCACCAGTATCCAGCTTGCGTCCATTGCTGCGGCCACGTCCGAACGCTGCGATGCAGGTTGCAGGAACCGTGGCGGAAACGGCTGCCAAGAACGGCGCCCGCATTCAGGATGGAATCGCTGCTGCAATAGCTGCCGCAGACATCAAATCAAATGACGATAATAGTTCAGAAGATGTGGTGCTGGCTTCTATAGAAACCGCGCCTCAGCCAGAACCAGAACCAGAAGTCGTGACGCGATTGTCGACCTCTGGGGGACATTTGTGGGGCGTAAACGTGGGCCGTTATACGACCCGCTATGAGGCTGAGAAAGTTCTTCTAAAAACTGCGCTTTCCGAGATGACGACGCTGGAAGGAACCCTGCGCAAGGTAAACCAGAGCGCAAGCGGATTTGACGCTACGTTTCAAGGTATGACCCGCGAACAAGCCGATCTGGCCTGCCGCAGGTTACAGGCCCGCAATGTCACATGTTTCATGATAGGGCCGTCATAAGGCCTGGTAAACTACCACTCAAGGACACTGGCTGTGAGCGTGAGTTCACAGCCATTTTTGATTTAGGCTATCAGTCGAATACATGTCCGTGTTGGTATTGCTCGTCCTGACCTGCGGCAGCGGTCAAGGCCGCGACGTTATCCTTGGTGAAGAAACCATCATAGTGATGACAGCGCTCGATATACTCGGTAATCAGCAGAGTGTTTTTCGAGTGTTTAGAGAATATTTGTTTCAGGTTGGGATCATCTTTGCACTCACCCACTACGTGCGCCAAAAACGGAACGCCCTTGTCCTTGAGCGTATTGACTACAAAGTCGACGTTCTTCTCACCCGCGCCATGATCTCCGTCCTGAATTTCGACAGCCATGTGATGTAGGCGGCGACCGAAGTTGCGAACGAAATCCTCGGTCGGCATCGGCAGTTTGGCAAATGAGTTCACAAAAGATGGAGTATTGTTCGCAGTGAACACTTTGGCAGGAGACTTTTTGTCATCATCGACATTTGGGTTTCGGTTTACGTTTGTAGACGAATTCATGTCGAAAATATTGTAAGCACCCCAAAAATAGTAGGGCACCATCGTCAGGAATTCGAGGATTGCGTCCTCTCGCTCGCCAGCCAAAACACGGGTGGCCAAATGATCGATTCCCAGCATCAGAGGTGAGATTTTGCTTTCCTCGCCAAAGCCCGCAGCCTCTTCTAACCGCGCCGTTTCCGACGCGCTCAGCAACACGCGGTCGCCCAGACCAAGACCGTCCGGGTCGTTGAAATCCAACGTCGAATAGCCGACGCGATTGCAGGTGAAATCAGATGGCGTCGTGAACCGGAAACCGCTTTGAGTGTAAAACGGGTTTTCCGTGTCGCCGTGATATTCGAAACGAATGTTTTGCTCTTCCAATGTGCTGGTAAGAGCTTCCAGATCGACGGCACCGAACACTTCGCCGACATAACGTGTTTGTGGTGTACCACGCGCCAATGGATACATTTGGTTAATTCGCGGGATGAAATCTTCGAATTTATCGCTGAGTGGCGCCATCACGATCAGTGCCGGATAGTCCGGGTGTGAATGCATGACCGCGAATTTGTGTGTTTTGCCCAGATAGCTGGCTGTGTGCCTGTACGGAGTCATCACGTAAAGTTCGACTAATGTGTCGAACAATGACGCTGGTTCGACTTGAATGATAATCGCCCTCATCGGTCCGACTTGATCAGCAACGCCGGAACTATTCCGTCGCTCATAGATTTTTGGAAGATATTCAGCAAAGAAGTCAGAGTTTTTCTTGTCGCCTCTGGGCTGATAGGACATCAGATCGAAAGACATTTTCAAGTCTCCTTGCTCAGCGCTGGTCGGATCAGGATCGGATCGCCTGGATTTCTAGTAATCTGAACATGCTCATTCACACATGCTAGGGGTGGAAATTTCCCTGCGCAACAGCAGGCACTTAAATCCTAAAGATTGAACCCGGTTTTCTATTTGGTGAATTTCGTTACCTCGACGCCACCCTGAATCAAACTTTCTCGCACCGAACGGGCAATCTGAACTGCAGTGGGTCCGTCTCCGTGTAGACAAATGGTGTCGATCGACGTCTCCAATCGCTTCCCACTTTCCGTGATTATTGCACCTTCGTTCACCATTTTCAGTATTCGTGGGCCAGCAATGCCCGGTTCGTGAATAATAGCGCCGGGTAAACTACGATCGACCAAAGTACCGTCGTCGTTGTATGCGCGATCAGCAAAGATTTCGCCTACCCATTTGCAACCCAGCTCACGTACGGCCTTTTCCTGTTTTGTGACAGCAAGAACCATGATGATGATGTCAGGATCAACATCCAAAGCGCCCTGATAACAGGCACGCGCCATGTCTACGTCGACCGAGCACATGTTCGCCAACGCCCCATGCAACTTGAGGTGTCGAACATTTGCCCCCACGGCCTGGGCCATTCCCTGCGCCGCGCCCAACTGATAGCGCACAAGGTTGCGCAAGGTTGGAAGCGGTATCTTCATGTTTCGGCGGCCAAATCCCTGAAGATCGGGAAACCCCGGATGGGCTCCTATTCCAACACCTTGTTCTTTGGCCACCGCCATGGTTTTAGCCATAACGTCGGGGTCACCCGCGTGTAATCCGCAAGCAACGTTGGCTGATGTTACAATCTTCAATAGGTTTTCGTCATCCCCCATGTTCCATGGGCCAAAGCTTTCACCCATATCGGCATTCAGATCAACTTGGGGCATTGTCAAACCTCCTTATTCATTGGCAGAGACCATTCCGCTGATCAATTGGTAGGACAGCAGGTCGGGGATGTCATACGGATCACGTATCAGCGGTTCGACGCGCGATGGTAGCTTTGACAATTCGGTCAGGTACGTACCTTGCAGTATCAAAGCTTCGTCCAGTGAAACAAATTCAAATTGCACTTTTGCTCCTGTCGGAGTCTGAGCCGCGCGCGGCAGATCACAGGGTATGACAGTCGCGATACGCGGATACCCTCCGGTCGTCTGACATTCAGGAAGCAGTATGAAGGGATTTCCTGAGCCGGTCATTTGGATATCGCCGGGCGTTATTACCTCGGACAAAATGTTTAGTTGCCCTTTGGCGGAAAAGCCTTCTCCCTCACTGTCTAGTTGCATCCCCATCCGGTTGGCGCGTGCGCCACGTTCAAATTCTGTCCGCGCGAACCGATCCAAGATTGTTTTGTCGAACAAAGGGGTTTGAAAGCTGGGCACAACCCGCAGCGTGCCCCCCGTGAATCTGTTTGCCGTGTGCAGCTTAACAGCAGCGTCGCCCGTAACCGGGTTGCAACGCAATTTATCCCCGACCTTGACCGCCTCACCGATATCCGCAGTCAAATGGGCTGACCGGGAACCCAGAAAGCGATCAGTTGTGAAGCCGCCGCCAACATGCAGATAACCATAGTTGCCTTGCTGAACAGCACCGATTGTCAGCTGCTGTCCTTTGAGTAACGGGTGTGACGCGTTCCATACAACGGGGTTGTCGTCTATGCTCGCGAACATTGGGGCCCCGGTCAAAGCAATCCAGATGTTTTGAGTTGCCTCAAACACACCACCCATACCGGCCATTTCCAAAGAGGCGCAACCCGGGTTTTGACCAAGCAGGGCAGCGCCTTCGTGCAGTGCGAGCTGGTCCGCCGCGCCTGAACGTGACAATCCTTGGTCCAGAAATCCGGGACGACCAAGATCCTGTATGGTGCAAGCGGGACCGACGCTGTGAACGAGCAGGCTCATGCGTCGATATCCTCACAAATCGCGCCGCCGGAACCGTCTGAATTCTTGCTTTGAATTTCTATAAGTTGCTCTTTGGTGATAGGTTCGAACAACATTTCGTCACCGGGGTTCAATGCAAAGCTCTTCTCAGCCTCTGGGCGAAAGCAGCGAAACGCAGTTTGACCTACGTGACGCCAACCGGTTGGCTTTGGTCCTGAAAACAAGACCAGTTGCGAGATGGCCAGAACCAGTGCTCCTTCGGGAACCATCGGGGTAAGGTCTTTTAACCGTGGAATATCAAACTCCGGCCCCAGCGGGCCTAGATACGGTTGACCCGGCGCAAATCCTATTGTGAGCACCCGCACCCGGGTTCGGCTAAGACGTGCGATTGCCTCTTCGGGCGTAAAACCTGCAACTTTAGCGGTTTCGTCCAATTGAGGAGCAAGGTCGGTGCCATAAACAGTCGGTACACGCCAGAGCTTTCGACCAGAAGGAAGCGGGGCATTATGCCAGTCGCGCGCGTCCAAAACCTGCCGCAGCAAGTTAGAAATATCAGCGTGCGTCACCTTGGCCGTATCAATCCGGATATACGTTGAAGCCAAGGAGGTCGAGGTTTCTTCGACGCCATTCCAGTTCAGGTTTTCTATCTCGCTTCTCAGCGCTAGTGCAGCGCGGTTTGCGTCTTCTGACATCTTATCTGCGAAAGTTACAAGAATACCGTCGATGCCAACGGTGCGAACCTGTGGAACAAGCGGCTTCAGTGTCATTCGTCCTCGGAGTTTTTGCGGAGAGTTGTCTCGCGGTTTGAGATGAACTCATCTTGGGCTCAGACGCAAGCTGTTGGGTTTAATTGCGGTGACGGATTTTGAATTCGTACTTTCTCAAAATGAGTCTTGAGAAGGCCAATTTCGAAGGAGTCTTGTATGCGGCCCTTGTTGTTACCCAACATGTAGTGACCGCATTTCGCCTGAGATTTTGCCCATGAGTGCCCTACACATTTTTTACAAGGAAACTGAATGCTATCTTGGTACTTTTTCATTTTCTAAAACTTTGAAATTAAATGATAAATTACAAAAAGGCAAAAAAAATGCTCTGCATGTCTTTTTCTTCTTGCGGAAGTATTGAGTTGGGCTTAGAAGGCGCTTCACCGGGTCTTTATGGGTTTGGTGACGGGCTGGAGAGTTGGCTGGACGCATCGGAGAGACGGT
>NZ_JBXWSJ010000054.1:0-29284 GCF_059613365.1 Ruegeria sp. BHSA163 | reverse complement strand
CTCGGCGACAGCATCTGCGCCGCACTGGAGAACAATTGCCTGAGGACGAAACGCCTCGGTCGTTGGTAGGATCAATTGGTCCAAGATGACGCTAAATTCGTCATCGTTTAGGCCCTTTGCCACCGGCAAGTTCCACGCAGCGCCACCGGCGTGATTGTTTAGCAGTCCAGTAAACGGCCATCTGCGCGCTTCGTGCACAGAAATCATCCGGACCTTGTCCGAGCCTTGAAAAGCGGATTCAACACCATCGCAATGATGCGCGTCGATATCGACATAAACGACGCGATCCATGCCCATTCTTAATAACGTCAAAATGGCAAGAACTGGATCATTTAGGTAGCAGAAGCCATTGGCACGGCTTGGTAATCCGTGATGTGTACCTCCGGCCGGATTGAACACGATGCCGCCATCTCGGATCAATTCGGCACCCAACATAGATCCGCCTGCCGCCGTTGCGGGACGCCGATACATTTCTGGAAACACCGGATTCGACAAGGTGCCCAGCGCATATTTTTCACGCTCAGTGTCAGTGACAACTTGAGACTTTTCTGCCGTTTGCAGGATCTCAATGTAGTCTGGCGTATGGAACGCGTGCAAAGCGTCAGGTTTTGCACAAGGGCTGATCCTGTAATTTTCTGAGTTTAGCCAACCAAGTGCACGGCAAATGTCAATTACAGTAGACACCCGCGGAATCGCCAGAGGATGTTTGGAACCATATGTAGAATGGCGATATATTTCGGACCCTAAAAAGACAGGGTTCTGCATGGCTTATCGCACGTCTGTTGCAGGCTCGGTGTCGCCCAGCCTTCCGTCCAGCGACATCAGAATGGCAACCGGCCTTAGCGCGGGAATATGGCTGAAGATGATAAGTATGCAGACGGTCAGCGGCACACTGAGAAACGCACCTATAAGGCCCCAGACGGTGGTCCAGAACGTCAAGGCCAGTACTACAAGAAAAGTCGACATGTTGAGTGAGCGACCCAACATTGCGGGATCAAGGAAATTGCCAATTAAAAACTGAATTGTCCCACATCCCAAAACGATGATCAGAAACGGACCAATAGTTTCGAACTGAACCAGTGCGATCATAGCAGGGAAAAACACGGCGATAATCGATCCGATGGACGGGATGAAATTCAGCGCAAAGGTCAAAACGGCCCATGTTTCGGCGTATTCTAGGCCAAGAACCCGAAAGACCGTGTAACTGATCGAAGCGGTTACCAGGCTGATAAAAGTCTTTACACCCACATATCTTTGCAAGCTGAAAGAGATAGCGTCCAGAACAGTTGCTAATTCGGCCCCCAATTGCGGATTTCCCGCAGCCAGTTGTATCTTTTTGCGAAATGCCAGCCGCTCTGCCATCAGAAAAGCAACATAGAGGCTAATCAAGAAAAACTGATTGAGCAGTGAGGTTGCGCTGCCCAGCAGTAACCTTGCGACATAGGACATGTCGATACTGATCAGGTTGTCACGAATAAATGAGGTGACATCATTCCCCACCAGACCAGTGATACGATTCACAGCGCCATCAAACTGGTTTTCGTAGGTGTTTATGGATCTGGCAAATTGCGTGGCCTGACTGCCTAGTACGTACATGATCGTAAACAAACCGGCTAGAACCACGGTGACCCCGGCTATGTTTGCAAGCCAAACTGGCAGCCGGGTCAACGAAACAACCCGATCGCTGAGGGCGATAATCAGGACATTGACCAAAAGAGCCATGGTCAGTGGGATCAGGAATTTGGCTCCGGCGTAAAGTCCCAAGACGACCAATGTCGCTACGATCGTGATATCGCGCGTCGCCGACAATTTGAGGCGAGGTTTGGCAGGTTTGTTTTGCGGTTCGGACGGCATGCCTTGGTCCTGATCATTGTCGCCGGGGTGTCACGGTCCGACGATACTTGTCGCGATCCTGCACGGGATCAGGGCTTTGTGCAATCCGGTCAGTCAGTTATGCGCGGAAATTAACTGGCGAATTGGCAAATGTGGTTCTGCCAGAAGCAAAGGACGGGTAGGGTCGACGAATGAAACCTATAGCGATTCTTGAAAAAAACCGTTTTGTTGGCGCTCTGTTCCTAGCTTTGCGGAGGTTCGGCAACAAGGATGGTTTTGTCATGAGCAGCCACGTTGCCATGTCTCTGATGATGGCGCTGTTTCCCTTTGTGCTTTTCACTGTTGCCTTGGCGGGGGCATTGTCGCAGGGCTATGTCACCGACGAACTGATCGAATTAATCTTCGGCGCTTGGCCCAGTGATGTTGCAGATCCAATTGTGCGGGAATTACGTGCGGTGTTAGAAAACTCAGGATCCGGAGTAATTACGATTGGGGGATTGCTGGCAGTATATTTTGCCTCAAACGGTGTGGCTGCAGTACGCAAAGCCATGACGCAAGCCTATCATGATCAGGATACCTGGCCGTTTTGGAAGGCACGATTAATGTGCTTTGCCTTGGTCATCATCGGCGGTGCCGCAATTCTCGCTATCGCAGCGGTCGAAGTAGTACTGCCCGTTTACACAAGACTTGTCTCAGAAAATACTGCCTTTGACGTGGGCGGCTGGCTGTCTGTTGACCGTTTGCGTTGGACTTTTACCGTGGCAGTTCCTGCGGGCACTGTAATTCTTGCGCATCTGATACTTCCGACACGACGACACAGGCTGTCACAGATAATACCTGGGGTCATTTTAACCCTCGCGCTGTGGGCAGCGGGCGGCTGGGGTTTTTCCGTCTACATAGCTCAATTCGCGACATATAGTGCGACCTACGCAGGGTTGGCGGGGGCCATGGCTGCTTTGATCTTTCTTTATTTGTGTTCTGCCATGTTGATCCTTGGAGCCGAGTACAATGGTGCTCTCATTGATCTTGAAAGTGTCTCAAGTTCGGAGGGAAACGGGTGATCGGTTCCCGCACAAGCTGCATTCCGGGGTTGGCTGTTATATTTCTGGCCTCATTTTGCCCTTTGCCACAGGCAGTTATGGCGCAAAGTTATATCGGCTCCGAGGCGTGCGTAGACTGCCATCAGGACATTGCGGACAGCTGGAAAGCTTCACACCATGCCTTGGCTTGGACTGAGGTTTCTGAAGGTTCTATTCAAGCAGATTTCAATGACACGAGTTATGAAGATGACGGCATGTCTGTTTTGTTTTCCAATAAGGACGGAGCGCTGGTTGCGACCGTGACTGAAAAAGACGGTATGACGACAGAGTATTCGGTTCATTCCGTAGTTGGTATCGAACCTTTGCAACAGTATCTTTTTGAGATCGAACCTGGGCGTTTACAAAGCTTCGATGTCGTATGGGATACTGATGCAGGTCGTTGGTTTCACCTTTATCCCGATCAGGACCTGCCGCCGGATGATGGATTGCATTGGTCGGGGCCTTATAAGAACTGGAACACTCGCTGCGCGGAATGTCATGCAACAGGATTCGTAAAAAACTATGATCCTGTCTCCAGAAGCTATGCGTCGGTTCACTCCGAAATCGGGGTCGGGTGCGAGGCGTGTCATGGACCAGGCTCAGCGCACATTGAGTGGACGAACGGTAAGGCTGTAAATGAAAGCCTGAGCGAGTTTGGGTTTCCGATTAATTGGGGAATAGGTGACACCGAAGCCGAAATTCAGCAATGCGCTGGTTGCCATTCGCGACGCGAGGCCCTGGAGGACGGAAATCCGTTGCCGGGTACACCTTATCACGATGCTTATAATCTGGCGGTACTGAGACCGGGCCTTTATCACTCGGATGGGCAAATTCTTGACGAAGTATATGTTTACGGCTCGTTTCTACAGTCGCGAATGTATGACAAGGGTGTCGGCTGTATGGATTGCCACAATCCCCACAGTGCGAACCTCGTTGCAGAAGGCAACGGCATTTGTACACAATGCCATTCGCCAGCCGGAAATCCGAAATTTCCCTCTCTGATACGCAAAACCTACGATGCACCCGAACACCACCATCACGAGGATGGCTCGGATGGGGCGCAATGCAAGAGTTGTCACATGATCGAACGGGTCTATATGGGCAACGATTGGCGTCGCGACCACAGTTTCCGAATTCCACGCCCCGATCTGGAGTTAGGGCCTGACGCGTGCACAGATTGTCACCAAGATAAAGATCAACGCTGGGCCGCTGCAAATATCGAAACATGGTATCCGGCATCAACCCGGCGCGCGCCGCATTTTGGTAGCGCGTTTGACGATGCTGCAACCGGACAGTTACAGGACCCCGAAATACTATTGGAAATAGCAAACGACCCTCAAAACGCAGGGATTGTACGCGCTACCGCCCTTTATCTGCTGCAAGCTTTCGGATCGGCTGAAATAGCTGCGGCTACCGCTGAGAGCCTTTCCGACCCTGACCCCTTGATACGGGCAAATGCGGTTGCCTTGCAACGCGAAGCAACTTTGACCGACCGAATTGAACGTCTTGAACCGTTGCTTTCGGATCCGCTGCGCAACGTACGTTTAACGACCGCCAAGGAGTTCTTGTTGATCCCCGCAGGAGCATTGTCGCCTGCGCAACAGGCTGTTGTACAAAAGTCGATGGCGGACTGGCAGAAGACCATGTCAAATAGGTTGGATTTTCCGGAAACTCATCTGGTTCTTGGGGGGCTGGCGTTGTCGCTTCGAAATTCGCAGGCAGCTGAAGGCGCGTTTCGCGAGGTAGTCCGATTGGATCCCCAGCGAGCCGAAGCCTGGCCGATGTTGGTACAGTTGGCTCATATCAATCGCGGACCACAGGCCGCGATCCAGACGCTGGATGAGGCCCTAAAAATTCTGCCAAATGACCCGAACCTCAAACAACTTGCAAATCAGTACGCGCGGTAAATCGGCACTTCACAGACCAATTTGTGCCATTTTGCGGGCGAATTTCACCTTTAGTGTCTAGCGGCAGTTAGGTAACCCCGGTGTTTCATGCCCAAAAGGTTTTCGACCAAAACTCAACCCCCAGTGGGTCCGCGCAAAGACAGTTTGGACAAGCGCATAGCGAAGCTGCGCGCGAAGAAACCCGTTGATCTGAATCACGGAGAGGCTTTGTTACTGCAGGGCATCGCTTCGTCTTCATTGCGTGAACAGCGCATCGCCGCAGGCAAGGTTCACTTGGATTGAATCATCCTCGATACCCGGTTGCGACAACAAATTTTTCGGAACTGTCTGATCGGGAAGATGGTGGCTTAACGTTAGCTACTTTAGTGAATTTCTGTTTCAGCAACTTTTGCAGATCGCCTTCCGCTCCGCCGGCCAAGACTTTTGCTACAAAAGTACCGCCTTCTTCAAGGACGTCAAAGGCGAAATAGGCTGCTGTTTCGCAAAGCGCCATAATACGCAAGTGATCCGTCTGCTTATGTCCCGACGAGGACGCTGCCATGTCCGACATAACCACATCAGCCTTGCCGCCAAGCCATGCCTTTACCTTTTTGTCAGCGTCATCCTCCATGAAGTCCAGCTGATGAATCTCGGCACCCGCAATTGGTTCCACCTCTTGCAGGTCAATACCTAAAACCGTTCCAATCCGCTTACCGGACCGTTCACCTAGCGCATTGACCCGCTTTACCGCAACCTGACACCAGCCACCTGGCGCACAACCTAAATCAACCACGCGTGCGCCGGGCACCAGAAATCGGAATTTTTCGTCCAATTCTAAAATTTTAAATGCTGCGCGCCCCCGATAGCCTTCGGCCTGTGCACGTTTCACGTAGGGGTCGTTCAATTGTCGCTCGAGCCACCGGGTCGAACTGAGCTTACGTCCACGCGCGGTTTTGACCTTGGCTTTCAAGTCACGTTGACCGCGACCCGAAGTGTTTTTTGCCATTTCAGGACCTCCTTGAAGCGGGTCTTTGGCCAAGCACATAGCGATTTGCCCTTACATAATAAACCCGCCTGACGGGTATTATTCTCTCAAGCACCGGAGGTTTTGGGACGAAAACGAGTAAAATACGCTTCGAGTGTTCGGAAACTGATTTCGGCGATCAAGTAGGATAAAAGACTGTAAACAATTAAGAGCGCCCAAGGGTCCACACCGCCGAAAAGGCCTGTGCTAATGCGGTTAACGACATCCAAAGCGATCAGGTGATACAAGTAAATTCCGTAACTGACGACACCGAACCGGGCGACTGGTGGAAATGTCAGTATTCCAGATAGAATGTTTTTTTCACGAACGACTAGTGCAACTAACGTGTAAGTCATTGCGATGTGTATCAAAAGATTGGGCCAGCCCCGCAAGTCGTAAGGGGCCAGCACCATAAGTACCGCGATGCTCAACAGTCCAATGGCCGACGCGTAATATCCGCCTGCGAAGCCAGACAATTTTTCAAAGCCCTTTTGTCGGTGCAGCACCACAGCGGACAGTGAACCAAGAATGATTGGAGCGTAGGTCGCGTTGGGTAACTTGAACAGCAAAGGTCCCAGAGAAATTGGCTCGAATGGAAAAAGACCGCTGATGATCGCGACATTCAGACCAACAAAGACGATGCAAACAGGTACTAATAATCGAAATGGCAAGATCAGCAACACCAGAGGCCAGATCATATAATATTGTTCTTCAACGGAAAGAGACCAGGTGATCCCCAGCAGTGGAATATGCTCGGTCAAAAAGTTGGAAAGAAAAAAGTAATAGAACGGCCAAATACCAAGAAGCCCGGTTTGACCCTTAATCACGACATAATATGTGCCAACCAGAGTGACAACAAAGAAGTAAACCGGAAAAATCCTAATAATTCTTCGCAAGTAAAAATTGCGTAGCGAAAACCTTCCGTACCTTTTGGACTCGCGCAGCAGAAGAGTTGTGATTAAAAAACCGCTGAGAACAAAGAAGAAATCTACGCCAAGAAACCCCCTTCCGAAAATGTGAGTCTGGCTGTCAGGGAATGGATTCGCGTGGTGCCACAGTACCATCGCAATGCAAATAAACCGAAGACCATCCAAATTCGAAAAGCGTCTTGTTGTTTGATAAGCGTTAAAATCCGGCTGGCCTGAAATGGGTCGATCAGAACCGAGTTCAGCAGTATCGGTCATTTTGCTCGCCTGAGTATCGTTCAAAATCCTTAGTCTCAGAACGGTCCGTCTTCCAAAACGCCGTCCGCGCTCATTTGAGCGTAAAGAAGACCCTCACGCAAACCGCGGTCCGCAACGGAAAGACGATCAGTAGGCCAACACCTTAGAAGCGCTTGCAGTATCGCAGAGCCAGACATTATCAGCGCTTGGCGATCATCACCAATTCGGGGATCGCGACGACGCCCGTGAGGGCCAAGCTCCAGATATCCCCGAATTACCTTATCTATCTGATCACTTGTCATACGCAGCCCGTCAACTTTGGTCCGGTCATATCGTTTGAGGCCCAAATGCGAGGCAGCAACTGTTGTGACGGTTCCACTTGTACCTACGATCTGGAAACCATCGCGTGCTTGTTCGTCTTTATAGGGTGCAAAATCAGCAAGATTTTCTTCGAAAAACCAACTCATCAGGGCGAACCGGGCCGAATCGTCCTCAACGTCATTAAATTGGTCTCGCAACGTTGCAACGCCGAGTGGGACACTGATCCAATCCACCACTTTAGCAGCAGGAAACGGACTTTCTGCTAAGTGAAAACCGTTATGAAGCCGCATAATAGCTGCTGGTCGATCCCGGCGCGGTACTGACGATATGTCAATCCAAACCAATTCGGTTGAACCGCCGCCGATGTCCACAACAAGCAACTGCTCGGTCTTGGTTGAAACCAGCGGGGCGCAGGAAATGACGGCAAGACGCGCCTCTTCTTCGGGTTGTATGATTTCCAGCGTAAGGCCGGTTTCACGTTTGACTTGTCGAATGAAATCGCGCGCATTCTTGGCGCGACGGCACGCTTCTGTCGCAACCAAGCGCATCCGTCGAACTTTGTTCCGTTTGAGTTTTTGTTGGCATATTCGCAATGCCTGAACGGTGCGGGACATGGACGCCCGCGACAATCGTCCGGTGCGTTCCAAACCCGCGCCCAGTTGCACGGACTTGGAAAAACTGTCTACCACATGGAACCCGCTGCCCTTGGGCTGGGCTATCAACATGCGGCAGCTATTTGTTCCCAAATCCAGCGCCGCATACAATGCATCTGGATCGGGCCTTGCCGGCGCGGGGCTTTCGACCGCCTTCGGGAACGCGCCCGCACCTTTGGGACGCTTGGGCGCCATGGTCACGCCCTCCGATTTTCGAGTTACCCCGACCATAGGTGCCGCAATTCGATCACGCAAGACGCTCATTAAGGTCATTAGAATTTTGATGTTCGGATTCGGCGCTCTGGCCTTTAAAGCTACAACATCTTCAGAAGGCAAAAGGTCGCTGGAAATGCGCCGTGTGTCGAAAACCGACCGACTTGCGCCCACATAGAAGTCTAGAAACTGTCCATCTGGTTAGGAGGAATCAAAGGCAATGCCTGACGTCACCATTGTTTTTTGGCGCGACATTCCCGCTCAGGTCATCGTTGGCAAAGGTCGACGAGGCGCCAAGCGGCAGTTAGAGGAGCGGTTTGAGCAGGCGATCGATCGCGCGGCCATGAAGGTGAACGCCAAGGACAGCGATGCCTACCTAGCAGAGTGGCGCAAGGCCGAGCCTTTCGAGGTCGAAGGCGACCCGTCAGAAATTGCTGAGGCAGAAGCCGTGCGTTTGGAAACAGAGTATGATCAGGACCGTATCAAGTTACTGATCGCCAATGACGGTTGGGCATGAGCCCGAAACAGCTATGGGAGGCCGCAATGGCTTTGCTGAACTTCAAGAAACGTGATGTGGCCGAAAAAGCCCCAGTGAACCCGACCGTCGAAGCCTTTTTGCAAGGCTATTCGATTGAAGTGATGCCGCGTACTGCTGAAAAGGTGGAGGATTTTCGCGCTTTGCTGCCCATCGGGACCCGTGTCTATATAGCCCACATCGAAGGTACCCCGATTGAGGATATGGTCAAAACAGCCAAGCGTATCGCCGACGAAGGGTATCCAGTGATGCCGCATTTTCCCGCGCGGATCATCAAAGATGCGGCTACGCTGGAAAACTGGATATCCATGTACCAGGGCGAAGCGGGCGTAGATCAGGCGCTGTTGTTGGCTGGCGGTGTTGCCAAGCCGCACGGCGATTTTGACAGTTCCATGCAGTTGCTGGAAACCGGCTTGTTTGACAAAGCTGGGTTCAAGCGTTTGCACGTTGCTGGTCACCCAGAAGGCAATAAGGATATTGATCCTGACGGTTCAACAACAAACGTGAACGACGCGTTGCGTTGGAAGCAAAAGTTCAGCGAAACGACGGACGCAGAAATGGCACTGGCCACCCAATTTGCTTTTGATGCCAAGCCAATCATTGAGTGGGCAGAGGGCCTTAAGGCGGCGGGCATTGATTTGCCTATCCACATCGGTATCGCGGGCCCAGCCAAGCTGCAGACGCTTATCAAATTCGCTATTGCCTGCGGAGTTGGACCATCGCTGAAGGTCCTGCAAAAACGCGCTATGGACGTGTCCAAACTGTTGCTGCCTTACGAGCCGACTGAAGTGTTGACTGAGTTGGCCAATCACAAAGCGGCAAATCCAGACTTTAACGTTACCAACGTGCACTTCTTCCCACTTGGCGGAATCAAGACAAATGCCAACTGGGCAATCGAAAATGGCGGCGCTTCTGCGAAGCCCGTGAACTCCTAAGGACCAGACATGACCCGTACAGTCGTCGAATCTAAGACAAAAACAGCCATTATCGGCTTTGACGAACCTTTCTGCGTCATAGGTGAACGCATCAACCCAACTGGCCGAAAGAAATTGGCTGCCGAACTGGAAGCGGGCGATTTCTCGACAGTTGAGAAAGACGCGCTGGCTCAGGTGGCGGCAGGCGCGACCGTGCTGGATATCAACGCGGGCGTTGTTTATAATTCGAACCCCAACCCGAACGAAACCGAGCCACCGCTGATGCGCAAGATCGTCGAGCTGGTGCAGGGTTTGGTTGAGGTTCCGCTCTGCATCGACAGCTCGGTGCCGGGCGCGTTGGAAGCTGGCCTTGAGGCAGCTGAGGGCCGCCCACTCTTGAACTCAGTTACTGGTGAAGAAGAGCGCCTTGAATTGGTTCTTCCGCTGGTAAAAAAATACAACGTTCCTGTTGTAGCAATATCAAACGACGACACCGGAATATCCGAAGACCCGAACGTGCGCTTTGATGTAGCCAAGAAAATTGTTGAACGCGCTGCCGACTTTGGAATTCCTGCGCATGACATCGTTGTTGACCCGCTTGTTATGCCTATTGGTGCAATGGCTACGGCAGGTCTGCAAGTTTTTGCATTGGTTCGACGTTTGCGTGAAGAACTGGGTGTGAACACCACTTGTGGTGCATCCAACATTTCATTTGGATTGCCCAACCGCCATGGCATTAACAATGCATTCCTGCCAATGGCGATGGGAGCTGGCATGACGTCCGCGATTATGAATCCGGTTGCACTGCCTGTTGGCCCGAAGAAGCTGGCCGAGATGAAGGCCGAGGTCGAAGCCAAAGGTGTGATTTTGCCACCTGATATGGACGACGAAACTTTCTGCCAGCTGTTTGGTCTGGGATCGACCATGCCCCGTGCGGGAAAAGAGATGGAAGCAATCCGCGCAGCCAATCTACTGACCAACAATGACCCTCACGGTGGCGAGTGGATCAGGTTCAACAAATCTCCTGACGAAGCAGGAGCGGCAGGCGGAGGACGCCGTGGAGGTGGCCGTCGACGACGTGCCGGATGAAATTTGAGACCGAAAAGGCCGGGCTTAGTCCCGGCCTTTTTCTGTTCTGCAAGTTTTCGGTTCCGTAATTTATCCTCTCAGGGCTATGGCGTGATTGATATCGGCACCTTTGTTTGCAGCGCAATAAGTGGGGAAGGGCGCTCGTGCTGACAATTCAATCTCGCGCTTGACCCAATTTCGATCTTCCAGCTGATGTAGAGAGTTTGAAAGTGCCCGGTCAGTAATAGGTGCTAAATCCGACTTCAGAATCGAAAAGCGTTTAGGTTTTTTGACAAGGGCTAATATTGGTACTGTCCAGTTGCGCCGTAGCAATGCGAGCTCTTTGTCATCCGGAACCGCAGCCATAATTCTGTGAGCTACAATTGCAGCTTCTCTTCCAGCTGGGGTTAGGCGGAATTCGGGTCGCAATGAGTGGCCGTGACCGGGGTTTCTCTCAATCAGTTTGAGTTGAACAAGGTGATCAAGGCTCGCTGAAAATGATGTTCTGCTAGCTGGCGTAGCCTCCAATAAAGGCGCCTGACGACCGGGAACACCAGAATGCAGAAGAGCCAGAATGTTCAGTGACCAGGCTCGGGAAGTCAGGTTGACAAGCGTTTTTATGTCCATAAAGTATAGTAACTTTATTTTTAGCACAAAGGAAAGTTCTATGGCGCTTATTTCTCTTGAAAATACAATAACGCTCGCGATTTCCGTACGTGACCGACACCTGAGCGCGGAATGGTATAGCTCTAAACTTGGATTTGAATTGATCCATCACATTGATGAAGTCGGCTGGAGCGAGATGCAGACAAAGACTCCGGGCGTAACCTTGGGGCTGGGGGAACAGTCTGTGCCTTCGCCGGGTAATTCCGTTCCTGTCTTTGGCGTGGCTGACATTGCGACGGCGCGCAGAGCACTTGAGTCAGAAGGCGTGCGGTTTGATGGTGCAACAGAAACTATTGAGGGCATGGTCAGCACTGCAACTTTCTATGATCCCGATGAAAATGCGTTGATGCTGGCGCAAGACCTAAGTCAAGGCTGATAGCCTCGCCCAAATTGTCGCAGTTCCGCCCCCGATTATTGCCAAGCTCGATCAATCAGGGGACACTAAAACAACGCGCGGCGAAAAAAACGGTGGCTGTCATGCAAAAAACACGCCCTCCGAGATTGTCGGATGCGGACCTTTCTAAAAGACTGGGAAAAAAAGAATATTTCGAACAACTGATCGACTTGCAAGCGGTGCTGGCGCGAATTCAGCAAGCCTTTTTGTTTCATGGTCTAAAAGGTGTGATCGTATTGGAAGGCTGGGATGCAGCAGGAAAAGGTGGAGCGATCCGGCGGATCAGTCAGGCCCTTGACCCTCGCAGCTTTAAGGTCTGGCCAATCGGGGCCCCACGAAATTATTACTTGAATCGCCACTATTTGTTACGGTTTTGGGAGCGATTACCCCCTCAGGGAGCAATTTCTGCATTTGACCGCAGTTGGTACGGCCGCGTTTTGGTGGAACGGATAGAGAGGCTGACACCTGAACATAGATGGCGCGATGCCTATCGAGAAATCAACGATTTCGAGCGCATGTTGGTTGCTGACGATACGCGCATTGTGAAGTTGTTTTTTCATATCTCTGCTGATGAGCAGATGGATCGTTTTACAGAGCGATTGCGTAACCCTCTTAAGCGTTGGAAGCTAACATACGAGGATTTCCGAAACAGAGAAAAATGGGCGGAAACTGAAACAGCGGTGGATGAAATGTTGGCGCGAACCTCGACGGACTTTGCTCCTTGGCAAGTTATTGCGGGGAATAACAAACGGTATGCCAGGATCGAAGCAATGAAGGCTATTGTAGCAAGGTTTTCCGAAGGAGTTGACCTCAGCCCTCAGGTTTTGGACCACAAAACGCTCGATGCTGCGGGGCATGCATTGGATGGTGAACAGGATTTAATTGATAGCCTTCGTGCACGGACCGAATAGGCCTCAAGGCAGTGAAGCCTTGTCAGACTCTGTTGCAAGTGAAGTCTAACCTTTGCGATTGGCAAAAGGCATCGCGTCCGCTGACGCGAACCCACCAGTTATTCTGCGCGTCGGGCCTGAAGCAAGTTGATGACAGCAGGAACGCGTGTTCCATTTGCAGAATGATAGCTCGCAAAAGCGTTTGCCACGCTGCTCTGTATGATTTTAACGTCGTCGTCCGTGCCCTCGAAATGCGCGATCACGCGGGCTGCAGGACCCACACGTGTGCAAAGCTTTGCCGCTTCGTTTAAGTCATCTGGTCCAGTTAGAGTCAGGGGAACAGGTCGGACCTGAATGTCGGTTAATCCTGCTTGGGCCATCAAATTCGCAACACGCTCCCTGTCATGAAAAGCAAGAGGGCCCGGCGCGTTGCGATCGACTTTGGGTGGTTGGCCAAGGTGTTTTACTGCGGCCACATGAGGTATCTTGAACCACGGGTTTTCTGAAAGGCTACCCCACGCGGCGAAGGTTATCCGTGCGCCGGGTTTCAATCCTTGTGCCATGTTAGCAAACGCTGCCACGGGATCCGAGAAAAACATTACCCCAAAGCGGGAGATTAGTGCGTCACAATTCAGTTCGGACAGATCAGCAACCTGTGCATCAGCTACTTTAAATGAGACGTTGGGCATCTGTTCTGCCCGTGACCGCGCCCTTTCAAGAAATTGTTCGGAGATATCCAAACCTTGCACCTCGCCGGAGGGCCCGATTAGGTTTGCAGCAGCAAGCGAGCTTGCCCCAGTACCGCAACCAATGTCCAAGACTTTCATTCCATCCGACAGGTTGGCTTCGTCAAGAACCAGTGCCAATACCGGAGCCAAAAGGTGATCCAGTTGATCCTCGAAGGTCAACCATCTGGATCCCATGTCAGACTTTCCCCAAAACTCGGCTTGGTCGTCGTTTGCGATTTGCATATCGTTCCCCTCACTGGGTGAGTGGACTATGACCTCCTGCGCCTCCGGCGGCCAGACTTTTCCTCATCCGAGCCGGTATTAAATGACGGAGAAGGCAGGGTAACAACTTGGGCAAGTTCCGGAAATGGGTCGGTCTTATGCGGTATTGCATTTGCAGCAACAAAGTGGTCTTGAAACTTCGGTTCGATCGCTGTTTCGACCTTGGTGATTTCGCGTACGACCTGTTCGATCTCGGCCCTTGAGCCTATGTTGCACAGTGCAATCCGCGCCCCAGTGCCAGCTGCGTTTCCCGCACTTGTGACCTTTTCCAAAGGTGCGTCTGGTATCATACCCAGTACCATCGCGTGTTTGGTCGATATGTGCGCACCAAAAGCGCCAGCCAGAACTACACGGTCCACCTTATCGACCTCCATTTCGTCCATGAGCAAACGCGCACCGGCATAAAGCGCGGATTTTGCCAGCTGGATGGCTCGAATATCGCCTTGGGTCACTGTAATCTTAGGGCCACCTTCGGCGCTGGCGTCGTGAATCAGGTAGGAGTGAGTGCGGCCTTCGGGAACGCATCTTTCCGTACCGGTTTGCGCCGCTGAACCAATCAACCCGCTTTCGTCCAAAAGCCCGGCGATACGCATCTCTGCAACCGCTTCAATTATTCCTGACCCGCAGATGCCGGTGATTCCGGTGGTGGAGATATCAAGTTCGAAACCTTCCTCGTCCGACCACTTTTCTGAGCCGATGACCCGAAATCTCGGTTCCTTTGTTGTCGGATCAATCTCAATCCGTTCGATGGCTCCTGGCGCGGCCCGCTGACCAGAGCTGATTTGCGCCCCTTCAAAGGCGGGTCCGGTGGGTGAAGAACAGGCTAGAACACGGCTGGTATTACCCAAAAGAATTTCGGCATTTGTGCCGACGTCGACGATCAAAACAAGATCACTGGATTTTCCCGGTTCTTCGGATAAGGCCACAGCGGCGCAGTCGGCGCCAACGTGTCCAGCGATACACGGGAGGATATAAACCTGAGCACGCGGATTCATGTTGATCAGGTCCATTTCCTGCGCGGGTAAGGACATGCTTTCTGAAGTGGCAAGCGCAAATGGAGCCTGACCAAGCTCTACCGGGTCCAGACCAAGCAGCAGATGATGCATGACCGGGTTGCAGACAAACACCGTTTCGACAATCAATGTTGCATCTATTCCAGCTTCATCAGCGATTGATGTAGTCAGATCATTAATTGCGTCCCGTACCGCGCGTGTCATTTCCTTGTCACCGCCGGGATTCATCATGGCATAAGATACGCGGCTCATCAGGTCTTCGCCAAAGCGGATCTGTGGGTTCATGAGACCTGATGAAGCTTTGACTTCGCCTGTTTCAAGATCGGTCAGGTGTGCAGCGATGGTCGTTGAGCCGAGGTCGATGGCCAGCCCGAAAAGGCCGTTTTCGTGTAGCCCGGGCCAAATTTCCAAAATACGCGCCACAGAGCCTTTGTGATCTTTATGAACGGCGACTGTGACCTCCCATTTTCCCTTTCGTAATACCGGTTGCAATTTGGAAAGCAGTGACACGTCGGCAGTAACTGCGTCGATGTGCCATTGTTCGCGAAGCGCGCGCTCTAACCTTTCCAGATCGCCTGTAGGCGAGTGCATGTCCGGTTCTTCCACCACAACGAAATACAATCGCGTGGCTGGGTCCATTGTGATTGCACGTGCGGCGGCAGCTTTGCGAACCACCTGACGATGGACCTGACTTTCAGGGGGAACGTCGATCACGACATCACCCTGCACAGAGGCCTGACAACCCAGACGCCGCCCCGGTTTCAACCCGCGCTTGTCATCGTAACGTTGTTCGACTGCATTCCAATCACTCAAAGCGTCTTGGGATACGGTCACGCCATGCTTAGGAAATTCGCCATAGCTCGGCGTGATTTGGCATTTTGAGCAAATGCCCCGCCCACCGCAAACCGAGTCCAAATCCACCCCAAGTTGGCGGGCCGCAGTTAGGATCGGCGTGCCGACAGGAAAATGTCCGCGTTTGCCCGACGGGGTAAAGACGACAAGTGGATCGGTAGTCATTCAGGCCTGCCTTTTTCAAATTCGCGCGAGTCTCGCGCAAAATATGGTTTTAACCACAAAGGGAAAGGGCTGTCAGCGGCACGATTTGCGCGGCTTGCGTCGTTTTCTGCCTCGGCATTAGCTGGACGGGGTCAACAACATAGCATCAGGGGCTTTTCCTTCGACACAATCCATGCCATAGGGTCACCGCCAAACGGGCTTTTGCATGGGGTTAACAGATGCAGATTCGTGAGGCACTCACCTTTGACGACGTTCTTTTAGTTCCGGGCGCATCTTCTGTGCTGCCGGCGACGGCGGATACGACTACGCGTGTAACGCGCGAAATCTCGATGAATATCCCTTTGCTGAGTTCAGCGATGGACACAGTGACCGAAGCCCGCATGGCCATTGCGATGGCGCAGGCTGGCGGCATCGGTGTTGTTCATAAGAACCTTTCAGCGGAAGAGCAGTCCCGCGAAGTGCGGCGCGTCAAGCGTTTCGAGTCGGGTATAGTTTATAACCCCGTGACTCTACGTGCCGATCAAACCTTGGCTGATGCCAAGGCTCTGGTCGAGCGGTACAACTTTACTGGTTTTCCTGTGACAGATGATAATGGGCGCGTAGTCGGTATTGTCACAAATCGAGATATGCGTTTTGCCACTTCAGACGACACTCCGATCAAGGCGATGATGACCTTTGACAATTTGGCAATGCTTCAGGAACCTGCTGATCTTGAAGAGGCCAAAAGCCTGATGCGAGCACGTCGGATCGAAAAGCTGTTGGTTGTAGACGGTCAAGGAAAACTTACTGGTCTGTTGACCTTGAAGGACACCGAACAAGCCGTTCTAAACCCGACCGCGTGCAAGGATCAACTGGGCCGGCTTCGGGTTGCTGCCGCCACTTCTGTCGGCGACGCCGGTTTTGAACGTTCTGAAATGCTTGTGGACTCGGGCGTCGATATCATCGTTGTGGACACCGCTCATGGCCATTCTCAGGGCGTTATTGATGCCGTGAAGCGGGTAAAGACTTTGTCGAACGAGGTCCAGATTATCGCGGGCAACGTGGCGACCCAAGAGGCAACGCGCGCTTTGATTGACGCCGGCGCGGATGCCATCAAAGTTGGTATTGGTCCTGGTTCGATTTGTACCACCCGAATGGTTGCCGGGGTGGGGGTTCCGCAATTGACGGCAATAATGGATTGTGCAGCGGCGGCTGGCGATGTTCCGGTAATTGCAGACGGCGGCATAAAGTTTTCTGGCGACTTCGCGAAAGCCATCGCCGCTGGCGCATCATGTGCGATGGTCGGTTCGATGATCGCAGGAACGGATGAAAGCCCCGGTGAAGTGATCTTATATCAAGGTCGCTCATTCAAATCCTATCGTGGGATGGGAAGCCTTGGCGCGATGGCGCGTGGTTCAGCGGACCGCTATTTCCAAAAGGATGCCGCCAGCGACAAGTTAGTGCCCGAAGGGATCGAAGGGCAGGTGCCTTACAAAGGATCCGCTAGCGCGGTTGTGCATCAGCTCGTGGGTGGATTGCGCGCTGCCATGGGCTACACAGGTTGCGCCACGATTGATGAGATGCGGCGTGATTGCAATTTTGTCAAAATCACGGGTGCAGGCCTGAAGGAAAGCCATGTGCATGACGTGCAAATCACTCGGGAGAGTCCCAATTACCGGATTATGTAAAATTAGTGCGGCGCACGCGCTGTTGCCTAATGAAGTCGCTTAGGCGGAGGAATCGAAACCAACATGACGCCCTCCGCCCGAGTTCAGGCAGCAATAGAAATATTGGATGATATTCTTGATGGATCGCCCGCCGAAAAGGCTTTGACCGGGTGGGCTCGAAGAAGTCGATTTGCTGGCTCGAAGGATCGCGCGGCAGTCCGCGATCATGTGTTTGACGCGCTTCGGTGCCGCCGGTCATTCGCAGCGCGTGGAGGCTCAGAAAACGGGCGCGGCCTAATGATCGGCGCAATAAGGTCCTTGGGAGCTGATCCTAATGAGTTGTTCACAGGTGATCGGCATGCGCCCGATCCGCTTGAGGAAAGCGAAGTTGGCCGGGACTTTGTGACCGAGTCAGAAAGGTTTGATATCCCAGAATGGCTGTGGCCAGAGTTTCAACGTTCGCTTGGTGACGAGGCGCAGGCGGCGGCGACCGCGCTTCAAAGTCGTGCGCCATTACATTTACGTGTAAATTTGCAAAAGGTTAATCGCCAGCAAGCTGCCCAAGAACTTATGCGGGAGGGGATCAGCTCAGAGGTTCACCCAGCTTGTGAGACGGCCCTTGAAGTAATAGAAGGTGCCCGCAAGGTCGCCCAAAGCCACGCTTATTTATCTGGATTGGTGGAGTTACAAGATGCTGCCAGTCAAGCTGTTGTTGCTGCGCTGCCTTTGCGTCCGGGTATGCGGATTATTGACTATTGTGCCGGAGGCGGCGGAAAGGCTTTGGCCATTGCAGCACTTTCCAATTCTGTAAAAATTTTTGCGCATGATGCGAACCCAGCCAGAATGCATGATCTACCAGCACGCGCCCAACGCGCAGGGGCTGAGATTAAGATTTTATCTACTGAAGAAGTGTTCGCGCACCCCGGATTTGACATCATTCTTATCGATGCACCGTGTTCCGGTAGCGGATCCTGGCGCAGAGCGCCCGCAGGTAAGTGGGCGCTAACTCCAGACCGCCTTTCAAAGCTTGTTAGTGCTCAGATGAAAATCCTTGGTTCAACAGCACCGCTTGTTTCACCTGGCGGATTGTTGGCCTATGTTACCTGCTCGATTTTTTCGGCTGAAAACGATTCAGTGGTGGATGGTTTTTTGAATAATCACCCGGGTTGGCAGTCTGACTGGCGTAAGCAGTGGATGGTATCCAAACGGACCGACGGGTTCTTTTGCGCGCACTTAAATAAACCGTTAATCCCCTAGTACGTAACAACATTCAGGAGAACTCTCCGTTTCTCTTAAGCGAATGTTAACCGGGTTTGGGCCGACAACAAAAAGCCCAACGACTTGAGTTGTTTATGACTTTAGCCACGAAAGTTTTTTCTGATCCGTCTTTTCAAAAAGCCCCTTAGGTCTGTGGCTCGCCACATAAGTGTTAATCGGCGCGATGCTGAGTCTTTCGCTCGTTTTGGACCTGGTTCCCAAGGTCTGGCACTCAAGTTTCGTTGTGGTAGTGGTTTCTTTACTGACGGCTGCGTACTTTGGTTGTTTTACGTGGTGCAATAGCGGACTGCATGGCGCAGTAGGAGGTGAATTCTATGGCGGTTTTTGCTGAGCAGGAGTTGATTACCTGCGTTATCGCCAACGCTCAAGGCGATATTTTGACGGTCAATGCCGAAGCGCGTGCACGGGTTCAAGCCTTTCCGGGCACTAGGTCAGAGCAATTTATGAAACCTATGTTTGCAAACCCTCCTGCGATTGCAGTCCGGGGCTGAGACTTACGGCAAAGCGCGAGAAGACATGGTGCCCCGGTGCCAATCTCGGTCTTCGATGTCGGCAGCGGTCGGTTCTGTTGGCGATTTCATTTGGATGCTCCGAGGGAATGGAAAGAGGTCAGCGTTCCGGTTCTAACCGAAGGGCGAAACGGAACCCTTTTGAGGGTAAACGATGCAGCGGCGCGTTTGTTGGGGCGATAGCCTGATATTCTGCATCAGGCGTTCAATAGCGAGTCGAGCGCAAAGAATATTATCGTGCAGGTTCAAACGGAAAACGATGCCGTTCCTGCCGCCGTGCGCGAATTTAGTCGTTCGGGAACCGCTCGTGACTTGTTGTAGTTGCCGATTGAGCAGGCAGGACAAAGCAGTAGTGAGGTATCATTTGCGGATCTTCCAGTGCCCATCATGCGTCTTGCTCCGGACGGCCGCATCCTGGAAGCCAACCGGTTGGCCATGAAACTGATCGAAAACTTTGATGCCGGATAGACCAAGGTCGACGAGATCATGAAGAGTTTAACGCACCAATTTCCAATTGGCTGGCGCGCTCACAGACAGTTGCATTGGAACTACCGTATCACGTTACCCATGGTCAAATATCGCAACTCTCGTGTCACGCGCTTCTCTGTCTAAGCTGCGGCCGTATGCTAAAAAAACGCTTAAAACAGATGCTAAATTTAGAGGTCGGCCCCCAATTTTTTTGGCCGAGACTCTGCGCTAAAACCAGTTTCTGGTTGGTTATTTTTCCTACTGTGAAACAAAGAAACAAGACGCAATCAAACAACGAAACACTACTGAAGTCATCTGGACACACTCACACATAATGATTTGTAACCTAGGCTGACCGCATATTGAACTAAGCGTCAGGTCGCGTTTATCTAATCTTATGAGCAGAGAAAAAACTACGATATCTCGCCAAAGATTTCGACGGCCTGTTTCCGCGATCCCTAGCTTGACTGGAGTTATAGCGATTATCGCCATTCCGGTTATCCACTTCCTGTGGCCTGACTTGCAAGGCGTTTCAGACCGCGATCAAACAGTGCTTTTCGCTTTATCCGTTTTTTCGTTACTTGTAGTTTCTGAAGTTTTTTACTCAAAGGTCTATCGGAAACCAGGAAGTGGATTAGTTTATCGACCTCAAAATTTTTTTGATGGTAAATACGTATGTGATTTTGGGATCAAGTTACTTGGGCTTGCCGCTAGTTTTGCTATGTTGGCAGTGTTTTATTATTCAGCTGATATCTACAGGGATGACTGGTATTCACCATTTTTTTCTTTGCTGAGTGATTACTGGGGTCTCATATTGTTTGTTATTTTAGTCACTGTTACATTTGTTCATTTTTCGATGCGCAATCCTCGAGACGGTTTGTGGCATTTGGGGCGAGCCGTCTTAACCCTCGGTCGCTTATCAACGCGAGCGCCTGAGTTGAAGGTTCATTTTCTTGGACTTGGAATAAAGGGATATTTTTTACCGCTGATGTTTTGTTATTTGGTTTACGATTGGTCTTATTTTCAAACTCGTTCGTTATGGAGTTCTGATGATTTTTATGATGTCTACGAATACCTGTTTAGGTTTTCTTTTTTTCTTGACCTCACAATAGTAGTCATAGGCTACGCTACAGCAACACGCCTGTTGACTTCCCAGATTCGGTGGACCGAAACTAAAGTAAGTGGTTGGCTGGTCTGCATAATTTGCTATGCGCCATTCTGGCAGCTTTTGTCGCGCAACTACTTTAATTATTTCGAAAGCGGCTTTGCTTGGGGTCAATGGCTTTGGGACTATCCCGTCCTATATTTTATGTGGGGTAGTACAATTCTACTTTTTTTGGGTATTTATAGCCTAACCTCTGCTAGGATGGGGCTAAGGTTTTCCAATTTAACATATAGGGGTCTTGCCTGCGATTTCCCTTACAACATAAGCAAGCACCCGGCTTACATAAGCAAAAACATAACTTGGTGGTTGATATCCATCCCTTTCATCGCTGTTGATTTCTGGACTGGGGTGGCCAATTGCACTGCTTTATTTGGTGTAAATGCTATCTACTATTTTCGTGCGCGACACGAAGAAATGTGCCTTTCCAAAGCCCCGTCGTACCGGGCCTACCAGCGTTTTATTAATGATCGCGGGCTAATTGCACAATTGAAGCGTGGTATATTGGGGCAAACGAAATGGATACCCGAGCAGAAAAATCGAAGTGACGTCCGCACCCGGATTTAGTTACTTGCTAAATTTGGAACAAGGTTAAAAATATGTTCACGCAGTTGTCGGGTGGTGATATATTTCACTTGATCTAATTTCTTGGTCTCCTTTAAAGCGTGAATATGTACGACGTTTATGCTGGATCGACAATTGATCGGAATTCGACAGTGTTTCTGTCGTGTTGCTGGTCGAACCGGATCAGTGATTGAGAATGCCAGTTGGACTCTCAATTTTGTAGGACATCAGAAAGTATTTGACATACTGCGGGATACATCTTGGCGAACGCACGACCTTCAGATTGTCGGTAAAAGAAGAGGGAGCGACTGACTGATACGGAGAAACAAAGGTGGAATGAACGCTGCGATAAGAAAATGTGCAGGAAGTTCTATTTGGTTATTCATGATTTTTGGTCAGATCAGCGTGTCCACAGGCATCAGAGTATTGATTAGCGATATTCCATCAGCCTAATGGCTACCGGTACGTAAGGAATATGGTGCGTACTTGTTTCACAATGGTTTTATCAAAAAAATGAACCCCTGTACCCCAAGACAGGACTTAAGCGGCAAAAGTGTAAGTACAACAAACAGCGTTCCAGTCGGCGCGATAGTATCGAGATCACGTTGGAGCGTCTCAAGGATTGGTGGCGCGGATCTCTAACAGCCATGAAGGATCACAAAGGTCTTTCTGTCGGCAGCTGTTCTCGTCGCAGAAGTCTTGCTCCGGCCGTGAAACAATGGGTCCGAAAACTAGGGGGGCAGTTCTTTCGGCGGCAACTCCTAAATCAAACGACAAGAGACGGTGGTATTCTTGACCGGATGTTTAGGCTCGATGTCTGGAAAAGTTAAGGGCGAGCGTTTGAGTGAGCTTGTAATCTACAAAAGCCGTGAGAGTGAAGTAAGTCAATGTTTTATTGATATTCTTAAAATAAGCCACGGTGCAGGAGCTGTGCAAAAAGCATTCCAGCATTTTTCTGAAGAGTGGGCAACAAAGATTTCAGTTGATATGTTCTCTTTTTGCCCCCATAAGGAACAAGAGGTGAACAAAGCAGTGATTGCCGCCCGTTGAAGGGTGTGACAAAAAGGGAAGGCGACAGGACAATGGCGGATCTTCTGACAATGAGCGACAAGAAAAACGCAGACAAGCAAAAGGCGCTCGACAGCGCGTTGGCGCAGATCGAACGGCAATTCGGCAAGGGCTCGATCATGAAGCTCGGCGAGGACGCCAAGCAAGACATCGAAGCAAGCTCGACCGGTTCGCTTGGTCTGGACATTGCGCTTGGGATCGGCGGTCTGCCAATGGGGCGGATTGTTGAGATTTACGGCCCGGAAAGCTCGGGCAAGACAACGCTTACATTGCACTGTATTGCTGAGCAGCAAAAACGCGGAGGGGTCTGCGCGTTCGTAGATGCTGAGCATGCGCTGGACCCACAATATGCCCGCAAGTTGGGTGTTGATCTGGACGAGCTGCTGATTTCGCAGCCCGATACCGGTGAACAGGCGCTTGAGATCACTGATACTCTGGTGCGCTCTGGCGCAGTGAACATGGTTGTGGTCGACTCAGTTGCGGCATTGACTCCGAAATCCGAACTTGAGGGCGACATGGGTGACAGCAATGTCGGCGTGCAAGCCCGTTTGATGAGTCAGGCCATGCGCAAACTGACCGGCTCGATTAGCCGCTCGAACTGTATGGTTATTTTCATTAACCAGATTCGAATGAAAATCGGTGTTATGTTCGGTAGCCCGGAAACTACCACTGGTGGTAATGCGCTGAAATTCTATAGCTCGGTCCGTCTGGATATCCGTCGTATTGGCGCAATCAAGGATCGCGATGAGGTTGTTGGCAACCAGACCCGCGTCAAGGTCGTCAAGAACAAGGTGGCGCCGCCGTTCAAGCAGGTGGAATTCGATATCATGTATGGCGAGGGTATCTCGAAGATGGGCGAGCTGCTGGACTTGGGCGTCAAAGCCGGCGTGGTAGAAAAATCAGGCTCATGGTTTAGCTACGGCGACGAACGGATCGGACAGGGGCGTGAGAATGCCAAGCAATACTTGCGCGACAATGGTAGCGTAGCTCTTGAGATAGAAGACAAGATTCGCGCAGCACATGGTCTGGATTTCGACATGCCCCCCGGCGCGGCTGAGGACGAGGATATCCTCGAAGCCTAAACTTTTCGAAAAACATAGCGAACCAGGCGGTCCTTTCGGGGCCGCCTTGTTTCGTTGTGCGACCTCTATGCTGTGGACTATCTAAAGGGAGGGGGATAAACCCGTCTCAACAAATACGATTGCGCGCTGAGGGAATCTTATGCCCACGCTAAATGATATCCGTTCGACTTTTTTGAACTACTTCGCCAAACAGGGGCACGAAGTGGTTGCGTCCAGCCCTTTGGTCCCGCGCAATGACCCAACGCTGATGTTTGTGAATTCAGGGATGGTTCAGTTTAAGAACCTGTTTACCGGGGTGGAAATGCGCGACTATAAGCGTGCAACCACGGCGCAGAAGTGTGTCCGCGCGGGAGGCAAGCACAACGATCTTGACAATGTGGGCTACACCGCGCGCCACCATACGTTTTTTGAGATGTTGGGCAATTTTTCGTTTGGTGATTATTTTAAGAAAGATGCGATCCCTTTTGCCTGGGAACTGATTACCAAGGAATTCGGTATCGACAAGAACCGTCTGTTGACGACTGTTTTCCACACCGATGACGAAGCGTTCGACATCTGGAAGAAAGTTGGAGTCCCCGAGGATCGGATCATTCGTATCGCAACAAACGATAACTTCTGGCAAATGGGTCCGACGGGTCCATGCGGTCCATGCACCGAGATTTTCTATGATCACGGCGATCACATCTGGGGCGGGCCTCCGGGTTCGGCGGAAGAGGATGGCGACCGCTTCATCGAAATCTGGAACATTGTTTTCATGCAGAACGAACAGTTCGAAGACGGCTCGATGGTCGAACTCGACATGCAGTCCATAGACACTGGTATGGGTTTGGAGCGGATCGGTGCTCTGCTACAGGGTAGCCACGACAACTATGACACGGATTTGTTCAAGACGCTGATTGAAGCATCTGCGGACGCAATTGGTGTTGACCCTTATGGCGATCAAAACGTGCATCACCGGGTGATTGCCGACCACCTGCGATCGACCTCGTTCCTTATCGCCGACGGTGTGATGCCGTCGAACGACGGACGCGGCTACGTTTTGCGCCGTATTATGCGTCGCGCTATGCGTCACGCGCATCTGCTAGGCGCGAAGGATCCGGTTATGTACCGTCTGGTGCCAACGCTGGTACAATTGATGGGCGCGCAATATTCCGAGCTGGGCCGGGCGCAACCGCTGATAGAAGAGACATTGCTGCTAGAGGAAACCCGCTTCAAGCAGACATTAGATCGCGGTCTAAAACTGCTTGATGAAGAGGTTGCAAACCTGCCCAAGGGCGCCGCGCTGCCGGGTGCTGCTGCATTCAAGCTCTACGATACTTATGGATTTCCGCTGGACCTGACGCAGGATGCTCTGCGCGAAAAGTGCCGGACAGTGGATACGAACGGGTTCGACGCTGCTATGGCTGAGCAAAAGGCCAAGGCCCGTGCAGCATGGGCCGGGTCAGGAGAAGCGGCAGATCAGGCCGTTTGGTTCGACGTTTTGGACAGCGCCGGGGCAACCGACTTCCTAGGCTACGATACCGAAAAGGCCGAAGGGCAGGTGGCTGCTCTGGTCGTGGATGGAGCGCTAGTCGACAAAATCGAAAAGGGCGGCAGTGGTTGGGTCGTTGTGAACCAGACGCCTTTCTATGGTGAGGCAGGCGGTCAAGTTGGAGACACAGGTGAAATCCGTCGTTTGGAAGAGCGTAATGATGTCGCGCAAGTTCATGACACAAAAAAATTCGCTGATGGCAAAGTCTATGCCCACAATGTCTCGCTGAAAAGCGGCACTCTTTCAAAGGGCGATGCAGTGGAGCTTGAAGTGGATCACGCGCGGCGCACGGCGATCCGCGCCAACCACTCAGCCACGCATCTGCTGCACGAAGCGTTGCGCGAAACGCTGGGCAATCATGTGGCGCAGCGTGGTTCTCTGAATGCCTCCGACCGACTAAGGTTTGATTTCAGCCATTCCAAAGCACTAAGCCATGAGGAAATCCAAAGGGTCGAGCGTGAAGTGAATGATTTTGTTCGACAGAACTCGACCGTTGAGACCCGGATCATGACACCTGATGATGCGCGGGACTTGGGCGCTCAGGCCTTGTTTGGTGAAAAATACGGAGACGAAGTTCGCGTTGTCTCGATGGGTAAGGCGCCCACAGGTAAAGGTCAGGACGGAGAAACCTGGTCGATCGAACTGTGTGGCGGTACCCATGTGCGTCAAACCGGCGATATTGGTACCTTTGTCGTTCTGGGCGACAGCGCAAGCAGCGCAGGTGTGCGCCGGATCGAAGCGCTTACTGGGGATGAGGCGTTCCGGCATCTGTCTGCGCAGGGTCAACGGTTGGGACAGATAGCCTCTGAACTCAAGACGCAGCCAGATGATGTTGTCAGCCGGGTGAAATCGCTGTTGGACGAACGCAAGGCATTGCAGAACGAAGTTGCTCAGCTTCGCCGCGATCTGGCGATGGCCGGAAGTTCGGGGCAAGGTGGGTCAGAAACACGCGATGTAAATGGCGTGCCTTTCCTTGCCCAAGCTTTGGCTGGTGTATCAGGCAAGGATCTTCCTGCATTGATTGACGAGCACAAAAGCCGCTTGGGCTCTGGTGTCGTGCTGCTGATCGCGGATGCAGGCGGTAAGGCTGCCGTGGCGGCTGGGGTTACATCGGATCTGACCGACAAGATTTCTGCGGTAGATCTTGTGAGGGCGGCCGTGTCTGAACTTGGAGGCAAGGGTGGCGGAGGACGCCCTGACATGGCGCAGGGCGGTGGTCGTGATGCGTCGAATTCAGATGCAGCGATCCAAGCCGCAGAACAAGTTTTGGGAGGATAAGATGCCCGCACTCTGGATTGCGCATGTAACCGTAACGGATGACGAGGCCTACGGCAAATACGCCGAACTGGCCGGGCCCGCTATTGCCAAGCATGGTGGCGCGTTCATTGCGCGCGCGGCACGGTATGTGCAGTTGGAGGGGAAAGAGCGTCCGCGCAACGTCGTGGCTCGATTCCCATCGGTTGAGGCTGCAGTGGAATGCTACAATTCTCATGAATATCAACAAGCGCTAAGCTATGCACGAGGGGCCAGCGAGCGTGAATTGATTGTTGTGGAGATTACCGAATAGGCCCAAATCGGCACAACTGAGCTAACCTCTGATTGTGTGGGCGGATATTTGCCAATCAATTAGCCTGGCGGTATGTTCCGCTGCTTAAAATTTTCTATTTTAGATTAAACCATATTTTTACAAATGGTTATGGTGACTTTAAGCGCAGAAATTGCGCCATCACACTTGGAATGTGGCCGTAACCTCTCAATTCTTGCTTGAAATGGTCAAAATGTGGATCGAATTTCCGCCTCATTTGGGTTGCAACTTCTCCTCAGATTGCGCAGGCGGCTCCGTCTTCTGATAGTTAGGTGAGACGATTCACTTTCCTTTTTGTCCGCAATCGCGAGGATGAATTTGGATCAAGGAACAGGCATGAAACCGTTGAGCACTGAAGTCAGAACCGTTGCTGCGCGGTTGACCGCGTCGTTAGGTCGACTGATATTTGTTTCCGCTTTGGGGATCGGGGCAGTGGTTGCCGGATCGGTTTCGGAAGCGAGCGAAGGTCGCTTTATAAGAGCTGTTGCAATCTCACCTCCGCCGTCTGGTGCACAGCGCCTATGCCAAAAATATAATTGGGCGTGTTCGACCAAGACCTCCGTGTCCTTATCAAGTCAACAAGAGATGCGTATTATTCAGCGTGTCAATCGTCAGGTGAACGCAACAACGCGCTCGGTGTCGGATAAGTCGCAGTATCGAACTCTGGAAAGATGGGCGCTTCCAACATCCCGAGGCGGCGACTGCGAAGACTTTGCTCTTCTGAAGAAACGCGACTTGATCCGCGCGGGTATCGATCCCAGTAAATTGCTCATCGCAACGGTTTTGGATAACCAGCGCAATCCTCATGCCGTTCTTGTTTATCGGTCGGTCACCGGTGACTTGGTTCTGGACAACCTAACAAATAAGATCAAGCCTTGGACGGCGACGCGTTACCTGTTTCTTCGGATGCAGAACCCAGACAAGCCAAGTGGTTGGATTGGTATTTACGGTCGGAGTTGAACCCATACCGTAAGTCGAACGTTCTCAACTCTGACAGTATAAATTGAATAAAGGGCGACGCTATCATCGCCCTTTTTCCTTTTTCAAGGTCTCTCGATTCTAAAACCGCTAACACATCGCATGTCCCGGTCAACCAAGTACGGGCAATTCTTCACCTGTTGTTGCTTCCACTTTTGCCGTGACCACCTTCACCGTTGCGAGATCCATTGCCTTGACCGTTGTTGCTACCGCCGTTTCCGGTTCCGGGGCCAGATCCACCAGTGTTTCCCCCACCATTGCCGGGGTTCTCATTGTTTCCATTGCCGTTGCCAGAGCCTCCGCCGCCTTTGCCTCCGTCGCCTCCGTCGCCTTTGCCTCCGTCGCCTTTGCCTCCGCCACCAGCGCCGTTGCCAGAGCCTCCGCCGCCCTTGCCGCCAACATCGCCTTTGCCTCCGCCTCCGCTGCCTCCGCTGCTGCTGCCTCCGCCGCTGCTGCCTCCGCCGCTGCTGTCTCCGCTGCTGCTGCCTCCGCTGCCGCTGCCTCCGCCGCTGCTGTCTCCGCCGCTGCTGCCTCCGCCGCTGCTGTCTCCGCTGCTGCTGCCTCCGCTGCCGCTGCCTCCGCCGCTGCTGTCTCCGCCGCTGCTGCTGCCTCCGCCGCTGCTGTCTCCGCTGCTGCTGCCTCCGCTGCTGCTGCCGCCGCTGCTGCTGCCTCCGCTGCCCGAACCTTCACCGTTTTGAGAAGGCCCGTCCCCGGATCTTTGGCTAAAGCTGGCGATTGACGCCGTGGGAAAGTCAGTCAAAAGCCCTGCTAGAGGCGCACACTGTGCACCGAGCCGCTTAACTATCTCTTCAAAATCAGCGCGACGCTGTATATACCGTAGCGCTCCAGTCGTTATGGTGTTGCACTCACATAGTACTTGAGATGATGCGCCGGATTTGCGCACTTTGCTGACATCGCATATATCAGATGCGAGAGCACCGCTCGCGGGAGTCAGCAGAAATGTAGATGCTACTAAATACAGTGGGAATCTGCGAAACTGATTGCGCATTGTTTACTCCTCGAACCTCATTCTCAACTCTTCCGGCCATCTGAACCAATTGACTTCAGGTCAGTATGAACGGCGTTATAATTGAGATGCTTTTACACCTCTTAGTTGCCTAGTTCTCAAGGCGTCTAGAGGTGGATCCAAGTCTTAGAACTACAGAAAATGAAGGCAAAAACATTGAAAAACAACAGAAAATTCCAGTACTTTGGTTTGCCCTAAAGTATTTATCTTTTTTGAGATGGCGACAATTCTGCCACATTTATGCCATTGTTTCCTATTTGCGCGAAGCTGAAAAGAAGTAACGTCGCCGATTAGTTAAACAATTTCGGAAACAGCCAACTGAAGACTTTGGCGAAGTGGACCACTTGGGTTTTGGGAATATTGAGTCGTAAGAACGGGCAACTATGAGGGTTGCCCGTTTTATTATTCTTGGTATGTCTGATTGATCTGATTATGCCGCACAGTGTCTCGCGACATCAGCCAATATCCGTTTATCCATTAGAGACCGCCACCGCTGCCTCCACCGGGGTTGTTTGACCCGTCATTATTGTCCTGACCGCCAGGGTTGGTTCCGTCGCCTTGGCCTGAACGGTTGCCACCGTCGCTGCCGCCGCCGTTGCCGCCGCCGTTGCCGCCGCCGTTGCCGCCGCCGTTGCCGCCGCCGTTGCCGCCGCCGTTGCCGCCGCCGTTGCCGCCGCCGTTGCCGCCGCCGTTGCCGCCGCCGTTGC
>NZ_JBXWSJ010000053.1:0-29996 GCF_059613365.1 Ruegeria sp. BHSA163 | reverse complement strand
GTTTGGGGATTAGGATCGGATACCACGAAGGACCCCGGTCCTTGGGAAGGAGAACAGCGCAACATGTGGAAACCCACACAACAGGAAGCTCTTTGGTTCCACGGCGGTAACTTACATCAGTCTCGCCATTACTCACAGTTCCTGTCGTTGCAGATCAAGGCAAGGATGGAGGGTATCGAAACCCCCGTATACGGGTTGCAGGAGGTGCACCACCTTTCGTAGGGATTGAGCCGGCCGAGGGCCGGATCCGCCCTTTACAGCATTTGAAAATGAATGTCTGTTTTGTTACGGAGCAGACATTCAGGTAACCTTTGGGTGCCGCATTGCCGCAAATGGCAGGTTTGTCCGGCACCGCAAAGTCGACATAGAGCGAATTCACTGAACGTTGGCATTGGGCTAAAATTGCCGAATGCTGCAAGTCGCACAAATGGCTGCTATTCAATCTTGGCGGTAAGCCGTTTGGCTAAGATGCCGATTAGGAACACGGACATGACGAGAAACACAGCGCCAAACATCCAAGCCGTGGGTGTGGAGTAGACCTCAGCAATAGCGCCGGCCAAAATCAGGCCCAAAGCTGCTCCAAGTTGTTGTATCAGCGATCTAAGAGACAGCATTGTAGATCTCTGGCTGTTTTCTACGCATCTATGAAGAATACTGCTGGCTGGCGTTTCAGAAACACCAAGGACAACGGAATAGATGATGAAAACCGTCACAAAGCCGACGATACTGTCCTGTAAAGCCAATGCGATCTGAACGCCCGCCATGCAAGCAAAAGCCGCCGCAAGTGCAATTGCGTGCCGCCGTCTGAAAATCCGACTGATGTAAGGGGACAGCGACGCGCCGAAAGCTATTGAGAAGAAATAGGCAGCGGTCAGGATACCAATGATAGTGTTTTCATAGCCTTCCTCCAACATTGGCTTGGCATGGGTCGGCCAAATCACCTCGACTGGATTGGTCGCCATTAGGAAAAACGCCAGCGCTGCCAAAAGTACCGACAACGCCGGATGTCTCAATGCGAGAAGAGTTGCATCTTTGATCACCAGGGGCACAGTGGCAAACCCCTGTTTCAGAGCATGAGGATTCAACGGGCGCGGTTTTTCCACAATGAAAAACAGGGTATAGACGAACACCCCAAGCATCACTGCTAGGCTCGCCGCGTAAGACACATCATAGATGCTGACACCCAGTCTCTTTGCCACCGAGCCAAAGAGATCGGGCAAAAGGCCTCCTAAAACAGACCCCACCGCCAAGCCCATGGCATTGGCCCATTGCGCCTTTGCAAGAGCAGGTTGAACATCCACATTCGGCGCAGCGGCTTTGAAGGTTTCGACGAACCAAGCGTCGAGCGTGCCCGACCGCAATGCGCGTCCAAAACCGATGAAGACAAACGAGAGCGCGAGAACATAGAAATCGCTTGTCGAGAGAAAGAGAGCGAGTGAAACCACGCTGGCGACGACCGCGGCCAGAAAGACTGGCTTTCGTCCAATGTTGTCGGCCAATCCGCCGAACGGGAGTTCCATCGCCATGGTTGTCAGTGAGTAGACCCCAAAAAGAAGCGAAATCTGGAAGAGATTCATGCCTCGATCGGTCAACGCCAGTGCAACAACGGCGACCGTCAAACCCATCGCAAAACGATCGAGAAACTGGTGGACCTGAAACACCCGGATGTGCCGTCTAGCTGGAAAGGTCAGCGCAGCGAAGGAGAATTTTAATTCCGTTGCCATGCTCGCACCTTCAGCCTTGCAGGCGATCTGCGCAATACCTCCGCAGAGGCGATGTCCATCCCGCGTGCGTAAAAACGTCGTTCGAACAAGCGCTGCTAAAGCTCACTTTGTCCGCGCAGCGGACGAGGACGCTTCCCAACGTTGGGTCCGCTAAGATATGGAGCTGAACCACGTCGGCAGTCTGGATGATACCCGCGCCAACTTATTGATAAAATTTATATTTCGCACAGAACTTTTGGCTGATCATTGATAACGTCAGCTTTGCCCGCACAGTAGTCGTTCGTTCGGATCAAACGCCCGTAGGCGCTGCGAACGTCTGCATCAACCCAATGATAACATACTGCGACATCAAGAGGATTAGTAACCTTGAACCCATGGCCCCGGAGATTGCAAATATTCTCCACTAAAATCGCGCTGCAAGTACGTCAATCGGTGAAGTCCACTTTTTGTCCGACCACCCTACGTATTTCAGTAAGTTATCTACTATACCAATGGCTTCAACCACTGTGTTGAGATCATCTGTAACTTCGAGGATCTAATTGTCGACACGAATGTATCTGTTTCCTTTGCCAGAAGCAGGAAGGTTTCACTTGTCCAAATCACCAATATCTGTCCAGTCTAGGTCTGCAGGTAACTTTGCGCCTCGTGTGTATCGCTTGATTTGCCCAGGTGGGACAGTTTTCGGGCCTTTTCACCCTACATGCTGCTGTGTCCGCGATCCGTAGAAACCGAAAATTTCAGCTTTTGGGCCCAAGGCGGTTGCTCACTCAATCTCGGTGAACGCCCACTTTGCGGCAGGAACCTCCATCCGAAACGCTAGTCTAGTTAATAAAGACATGACCAGAACCCAAATCCCCGTTGGGTTTAGTGACCTTTGGATATTCTGCATAGCCACTGCACCCAAATTTCCTTTCAAGCTCTGGTAAATCACCTAGGCGAGGATCGGGAAGGGTGTTAGGGGGTGGTGACTGCCACTATTTCTTTGAGAATATGTTTAGGTATTTCCTTGCCCCAGATCTGGCACTGGACAACATGTCTCGAGTAGTGACTGGACATTCGTGAAGACATAAGGAATTAGGAAACAATGTCCAACGAAACTTTGCCCTATTCGTGTGGACAGGCGGGTCTGGTTTGATTTCCACTGACCTATAACTTCCACCTGCCCTTGCCGAAAGGGCCAAAACAAAAGGCCTGTTGAGCGTCATGAACTACCACCCCAAATCGGATTTCATCGCCACGATGATCGAGCGCGGCTTTCTTGCCGACTGCACCGATTATCAAGGCCTGGATGAAGCACTGATAAGCGGGGTACAGACTGCCTATATCGGCTATGACGCCACTGCGCAGTCGCTGCACGTGGGCCACCTGATGAACATCATGGTTCTGCGCTGGTTACAAAAAACCGGACACAAACCAATTACGTTGATGGGCGGGGGCACAACAAAGGTGGGTGATCCCTCATTCCGTTCAGACGAACGCCCCCTTCTAGGTCCTGATCAGATCGACGCCAATATCGAGGGCATGAAGCAAGTATTCTCAAAGTACCTGTCCTATGACGACAGCGAAACTGGAGCCTTGATGCTCAACAATGCCGAGTGGTTGGACGATCTGAATTACCTTGATTTCCTGCGCGACATTGGACGGCATTTTTCGGTCAACCGGATGCTTTCGTTTGAATCGGTGAAATCTAGGTTGGACCGCGAACAGTCGCTCTCGTTTCTCGAATTCAACTACATGATTTTGCAGGCGTATGACTTCCTTGAGCTAAATCGCCGCTACGGCTGTGTGCTGCAAATGGGCGGGTCGGACCAATGGGGAAACATCATAAACGGCATAGACCTGACACGCCGTGTGTTGGATCATGAAATCTATGGACTGACCACTCCACTGCTTACAACTAGTGACGGCCGCAAGATGGGTAAGTCACAGGGGGGTGCTGTTTGGCTAAACGGAGACATGTTATCGGCCTACGAGTTCTGGCAGTTCTGGCGAAATACAACAGATGCTGATGTTGGTCGGTTCCTGAAAATCTTCACCGAGTTGCCAGTTGACGAGTGTGATCGTCTAGCGGCACTGGCGGGATCAGAAATAAACGAGGCAAAGATCCGTTTGGCGAATGAAGTTACTAGCCTACTGCACGGGACCAACGCCGCAATCAATGCTGAAGCCACCGCCCGCGAAGTATTTGAGCGAGGTGGTGTTGGAGACGACTTGCCAACTTTGACGTTATCCGGAGAAGAGTTACCGATTTCGGTCGTTCAATTGATAGTCAAATCGGGGCTCGCCAAATCTGGGAAAGAAGCCAAGCGCCTGATTGCCGAAAACGGAGCGAAACTTGACGATGCTCCATTAACTGACGCCGGCTTGATGATCGATCAAGGAATTCTGTCCTCACCCGTTAAGTTAAGCGCCGGTAAAAAACGGCATGCGCTGGTTCAGTTGGGATAGGTTCTTGCCGGAGCGTTAAAACAGCAAGTGACCACTTAATGAGGTGGTCACTTTTGTTTCCTAGCGAGTCGCGTGCTTTCTTAGGGTCGCAAATCTTATTTTTTGCCTTTGCCGCCCTTGTCACCATTTCCACCTTTTCCGGCGCCCTTCCCGGGGCTATCTTTCCCCTTTCCAGGTCCGTCTTTCCCCTGGCCGGGGCCATCTTTTCCCTTGCCAGGTCCGTCGTTTCCAATGCTGGGGCCGTCGTTTCCATTGTCGGGGCCATCTCCAGTTTCACCGGGTCCATCGTCGTCGTTACCCGGTTCGTTGCTTCCCCCACTGTCATTTTCTCCGCCGTTTTCGGAATTCCCGCCGCTATTAGCGCCGCCGTCGCTTGGACCAGCACCATTGCCCTCACCGAAGCTTTCTCCACCAGAGTTGCCAACGTATTGCCCATCACCGGTTTCTCCATTAGCGCTCAGCCCGACATCATCTCTGTCAGAGTCCCGGTTTTCACCGCCGGTTCCAGCGGCTTGAGCATTTGTTAGATTGGCTGTTGGAAGATCAGTCAACAATTCGGTAAGCCCCGGGCATTGCGCTGACGTTGCTTGCAAAGTGTGACTGAAGTCCGCCCTGTTTTGCAACCGCTTAATAAAGCTGGGCGTTACGTGCGTGCAGTCACACAAAGCGGCGTAATTCCCACTGCTTGCGACGTTACGAGCGGTTCGCCAATCGCAAACGTCTTGTGCAGCTTCTGCGCTGCCGAGCATCATTGCGCCAAGTGCTGGCGCGGCGATAGCTGCGCCCAGAACCTTTCGGTAACTCTCTGACATTTCCATACCTCTTGGCTGAAAAATCCCGACTGGGACAGGCTGTTCAGTGCCGAGGTGGTGACCGAGCGTGAAGCAAACATGAAAGATCGCTGAGGATTCCTTCAAGATAAGCTTGCTTCAATTTTGTGGACACGCCCCAAAAGATGCATTTAATGAACATCTGTTCATATCCAACAAGGAGAGAAACATGGAACTTTCCGATACAGCTGTGATCATCACCGGCGGTGCGTCTGGCCTGGGTGAAGCAACAGCTCGTTACTTCTCGGAACACGGCGCGAAAGTAACAATTCTGGATCGGGATGCTGAACGCGGCAGTAGTGTCGCGTCCGAGATCGGTGGCTATTTTGCCGAAACCGATGTCACTGATGAGACTTCGGTTGCCTCAGCTGTTTCGTTGGCTGCGGAGAGCATGGGCAAGATTACCGCTGCAGTAAACTGCGCCGGGATCGCATATGGGATCAAAACAGTGGGCAAAGATGGGCCACACCCTTTGGACGCATTTCAGCGAACGATTGACATCAATCTCGCGGGCACTTTCAACGTCTCGCGACTTGCTGCGGCCGAAATGGTCAAGAACAGCCCTGACCCGGACGGCGCTCGTGGTGTGATTATCAATACTGCTTCCATCGCCGCTTTTGACGGCCAAAAGGGGCAAGCTGCCTATGCAGCGTCCAAAGGTGGCGTAGTCGGCATGACGCTTCCGATGGCACGCGATCTGGCGTCCAGCGGGATACGGGTTATGACCATTGCACCGGGTATTTTCATGACACCCATGTTGGCCGGATTACCAGAAGATATTCAGGCCCAGCTTGCTGCTGACGTCCCAAATCCGGCTCGGTTGGGGGACCCGCGTGAATACGGGCGTTTAGCCGCTTTCATTGTTGAAATGAGTTATCTGAATGGAGAGGTAATCCGCATAGACGGCGCACTGCGAATGCGTTGATAATGTTCAACAACTGGCTACGCGCGAAAGTGCAGAGTGCTGGGCGCTTGAAATATTTATAGGTACGACCGAAAAGCACGCGCTGCGGCCTTTTTAGGCCTGCCAAACAGTTGGTCGCGACAGAAAAAGGAACGTCTCAGTGATCGCCTGACATTAAGATCGAAAGCTCACGCACCCTCGGCCTTTTCTTCGAGCGTCAACCATTCCTCTTCGGCCGCAAGCAGTCTTTCTTGCCTCTCAACCAGTGCGTCAGTTGCCTTCTCGAACTTCACAGGTTCACGATTGAACAGGTCTGGATCCGACATCAACTCCTCCAACTTGGCAATTTCTGCCTCCAGCCGAGAAATTTCGGAAGGTAGTTTCTCAAGCCGGTGCCTTTCTGAGAACGACAAGCCTGCTTTGGGTTTGGATTCTTGTTGAACCTTTGGCTTCGAAGACTTTGCCTTAACTGTGGTTTTCTGAAAAATGTCACCCCGCTGCGCGACATAGTCTGACCACCCGCCGGCATAAACCGTAGCGCGGCCATCACCTTCCATCGCAATAGTAGTAGTCGCAACGCGATCCAAAAAATCCCGGTCGTGACTGACCAAAAGGACGGTGCCGTCAAAGTCATCCAACAGCTCTTGCAACAAATCCAACGTCTCGACATCCAGATCGTTGGTTGGCTCGTCGAGCACCAACAGATTGGATGACTTTGCCATCAACTTTGCAAGCAGCAACCGGGCTTTTTCACCTCCGGACAAAGACTTGACCGCAGCCCTTGCCTGTTGATCGTCAAACAGAAATTCCTTGAGATAACCGACGACGTGTTTTGGTTGCCCTCGAACCATGACTTGATCAGCCTTGCCTGAGACTCGCATTTCCGGATCACCAGTCAGGGAATCCCAAAGCGACATTTCAGGATCCAGCTGGGCCCTTGCCTGATCGAAAACCGCGATCTCCAGATTGGTGCCCAGAAGGACTGATCCAGAATCAGGCTCCTCTTGCCCAAGCAACATTTTCAGTAACGTTGTTTTCCCCACACCGTTAGGGCCGACAAATGCCACGCGGTCACCGCGTTGAACCAACAGATCAAAGTTTCGGACGAGCTTTTTGTCGCCGAAACTCTTCGCCAACCCTTTAGCCTCTATCACTTTGCGACCGGATTTGGGCCCCGCCTCCAGAGACATAGCGGCCGCCCCTTGACGCTTGATCTGTGCGGCTTTTTCGGCGCGCAAAGCCTGCAATGCGCGTACACGACCCTGATTACGCTTGCGACGGGCGCTAATGCCTTCGACCGCCCAGCGGGCTTCTGATTTGATCAGGCGGTTCAACTTGTGCCGCTGCTGATCTTCTTCTTCCCAAGTTTTGTCCCGCCAGGCCTCAAATGCCTCAAAACCCTGTTCCTTTCGACGCACGACACTGCGGTCAATCCACAAGGTTGCACGGGTAAGTGCTCGCAAGAATGCGCGGTCGTGGGAAATCAGTACATAGGCCGCGCGTGATGCGCCCAATTCGCGTTCCAACCAAGCAATCGCTTCAATATCCAGATGGTTAGTTGGTTCGTCCAGAAGCATCAAATCGGGTGCTTCGGCCATAAGCTTTGCCAGTGCTGCCCGTCGCCGTTCGCCACCCGAAGCCGTTTCAACCGCGCGAGAAGGTTCGAATTTCAAGCCTTCGCCAGCACGTTCGACCTTGTAAAGTTCCCCCGGCTCCAAACCGCTGGAAGCATAATCGCCCAACGTCGCGAACCCCTCCATCTCCGGATCCTGTTCCATGTAGCCAGCGGATTTTCCTGGAGGGATCACTATCTGCCCATGATCAGGTTCGACCAACCCAGCCATCACTTTCATCAAAGTTGACTTGCCTGATCCGTTACGGCCCACCAACGCAACGCGGTCACCGGGCTGAACAACCAGATCCAGACCGGAAAATAACGGATCGCCCCCAAAGGTCAGCGAAATGCCGGACATCTGCAACAAAGGAATTCTCGCCATGCCTGCCAGCTAATACGGCAAAGCGAAAGCGTCAACGTCCCGAGCGGCTCGTTTTCCTGAATTCTGGGTTCAACCTGATACGGCCCTAAGCAAGCGCTTGCGAGTCGGGGGAATGGCCCCAATTTCGAGACCAGTGAATACATGCAACGTGTTCATATGCCGATCCACTACGGCATGATCGCTCACCCAACCTCCCATCATCAGATAGGTGCGCAATAAGGGGGGCATTCGAAGCATAGCTTTTTTCGCGTCCGGGAGCCGACGCAAACGTGCGGCAAAACGAAACACATCAGGCGCCTTAACCCGCGGCAACCAGCGCTTGGGCGCAAGGTGCTTTTGTTTGAGCATTGCGAACGCATCCAGATACTCATCAGTTTCGATGCCTTCAAACGACGAACATCCGAACAGCAATTGAACATCGTTCTGATCAACAAAGGTAGTCATCGCACCCCACGCGACTCGTATAATATCTGGGTCGGTCCATTCAGGGTGAATGCAAAAGCGCCCCATCTCGACCATTCGGCCTCTAAAATTTTGAAGCGCTGTTAAATCGTAGTATTGCGCGGAATAGCTATTCGCGATTTCCGTGCCTTCGTGCATTGTCAGCATGCGAAAGCAACAAACCAAACACCCGCCATATCGCGTATCCTCGACCAAGATGTGATCGCACATTTCGTCAAAAACGTCGCTGTCGGTTTGTTTGGTCGCAAAGGCCAGCGTCCTCAACTCCTGAGCTGCTGCAATATCCTGCGGCGACTGCGCTTGCCTTGCAAGATACCGACCTTTGTTCAAGACATCTGCTGTGGCCATGGTCGCATTCCCCACGGTTGCTGACCTGTTTGTCCTTGTCGCGTCCCTAACATAGAAAATGTGACGACCCTGTGAAATCACAAGCCAGTGGGCAAAATTAGTTGTTAGCCCCGGGAATATTCGCTGGGTTGAAGTTGCCGATATTGCCCAGCAGCTGCCGAAGGAAACCTTTGTTTTGGACACTGGAATCGGTCACCCGACGATCGAGCACAACGACCACCCCGTCCTCAAGACCGAAACGTTCGACGTTGCGGACTATCCCACGCTGGTCAAAGCTAATCGCTACCAGTTCGCGCGACACCACCTCGGGGCGCTTTGGACCATAGTGGCGAATGCGTGACGACACATAATAATAATCTGAATCCCGCACTACACCGGACGAACTGGGTGCACCGATCGTCTCAACAACTGTGTCTCGTGTATCGACGCCTACCTTGATTTCTGCCAAATCTTCGGGTGGCGGGACATAACCGTGCTTCTTTACAATCGGGGTGCAGGCAACCGTCAACAGTACGCTGCCAACGGCCAGCGCCCTGATCACCGGTTTCGCTTTGTTAGTCACCTTCAACATTCACACCCTCTTGCCTTGGCTTCGCACGGCTTCTATCCGATTACAGAAACCATTGCCGTGGTTCAACACAGGAAAGGGTCACAAATGACCGAAACCAACCCATTGCGTGTCGCCGATCTGCCGCAGAACGCCCCCACGCCATTTGAATTGCGCCCGGGAACCACCGAATTGGAAAGGCTGAAACGGGATCTGGACCTTTTGGGTTTACGAAAGCTTTCCTTTGTCGGCAACGTACGGACGCAGGGTAAACGGGATTGGGTTTTGAATGCGAAACTAGGTGCAACAGTGACCCAACCTTGTGTTGTCACCCTTGAACCGGTGACGACTCGTATCGAAACCCCGGTTCACCGGGTATTTCTTGCTGAATGGGACGAGCCTGACGAACCTGAATTCGAAATGCCCGAAGATGACGACACCGAGGCACTTGGTCCCTACATTGACCTTGCAACAGTTATGGCCGAGGCCTTGTCTCTGGCGCTGCCCCAATATCCAAGGAAAAAAGATGCCGCCCTTGGCCAAAGCTCCTTTACCGAACCTGGGAAGCAGGTCATGTCGGACGAGGAAGTCAAACCCTTTGCTGGGTTGGCCAGTCTGCGCGATGCTTTAAAAAAAGACGAGTGACAGAGCCTTGATTTCCTGTCATAGCAGTCGCTCAGAAAAATCGCTTGAACATGCCGAGAATCGCAGTATTTTCGCGCGCTCATCGGAATTTAGGTTGGACATCGCGGCGTTCGTCGCCTAAACGCGCGTCAAACCAAGAAAAAACGAAGAACGAAACCCGGCCAGCAGCGAATCTGCAGGCCCCAGTCAGACAAAGGTTGAGACCATGGCCGTCCAACAGAACAAAGTTTCCAAGTCGCGTCGCAACAACCGCCGCGCACACGACGCTCTGGTTGCTGCTAACCCGAACGAATGCCCGAACTGCGGCGAGCTGAAACGCCCACACCACGTCTGCGCTTCCTGCGGCCACTATGACGATCGTGAAGTCGTTGCGCAGGCTGATGAAATTGACTTGGATGAAGACGCGGCCTAAGCCCGACAGAGCATCGGCCAAGGTATGACGGACCAGCCCACGCAAACCGGAAGGACAGTCATCTCGGTTGACGCTATGGGCGGAGATTCCGGTCCGGCGGTCGTTGTTGCAGGCATAGCCAAGTCTGCAAGCATAAACCCCAAGATCGGGTTCGTACTTCACGGTCACGAAAGCGTTTTGCGCAAACTGGTTTCAAAACGGCGTGTTCTTGATGGGCGCGTCGTTTTTCGTGATTGCCCAGATGTTGTCACGATGGAAGACAAGCCCAGCCAGGTCGTACGCAGCGGTAAAGAAACATCCATGTGGTCCGCGCTGGAGTCTGTACGGCAAGGCGAAGCGCATGGTGCCGTATCTTGCGGAAATACTGGCGCATTGATGGCGTTATCGATGATGCGCCTTCGCAAACTACCGGGTGTCAACCGCCCCGCCATCGCCATACTGTGGCCTTCGCGCAACCCGCAGGGGTTCAATGTGATGCTCGATGTTGGGGCAGATGTCCGAGCTGATGCCAAGGACCTGTTGCAATACGCGTTGATGGGCGCCTCTTATGCAAGAAACGGCATGGCATTGGCTCGTCCTCGGATCGGATTGTTGAACGTCGGCACTGAAGAGCACAAAGGTCGGGCAGAGCTGAAAGAAGCGCACGCCATGATTTCGGATTTTGCAGAGCAGGCAAATTTCGATTTTGTCGGCTTTGTCGAGGGCAGTGATATTCCGGGTGACAAGGCCGATGTCATTGTAACTGATGGGTTTACTGGCAACGTTGCGATTAAAACTGGCGAAGGCACGGCTAGCCTGATCGGCGATTTGCTGCGCGAGGCATTTAAGTACTCCCCGCTGTCGCGACTGGCTTCGATCCTTGCGATCACTTCACTGAACCGCCTGAAGAAACGAATTGATCCGCGTCGTGTAAACGGAGGCGTGTTTCTGGGTTTGAACGGTACCGTGATCAAGTCGCACGGTGGCGCCGACGCAACCGGAGTTTCCGCCGCGATCAAGCTGGCCTTTACATTGGCCGAATCCGGCTTCTCTGAAAAATTGGCGGCACGGGTTGCATCCACAGCCGCGCTTGCACAAGATGCCGCGCAATCTGCATCGCAGTTCGAAGAATAACAAAAAGGCAGTACCCGAGCATGGCAGGCCGTTCAGTTGTTGTAGGTGTTGGGCATTACCTGCCCAAACGTGTTGTCCCGAATGCTGAATTTGAAAAAACCTTGGACACGACGGATGAATGGATAAGAACCCGTTCTGGGATCGAACGCCGACACTTTGCAGCAGATGACGAAACCACTTCGGACCTAGCGACATTCGCGGCCCAGAACGCCCTGAAGGATGCGGGGCTTGTGGCAGACGACATCGATGCAATTGTTTTGGCGACTTCCACTGCCGATCTAACCTTTCCGTCTGCCGCAACGATGGTACAAGCTCGTTTGGGAATGACCAGGGGCTTTGCGTTCGACGTGCAAGCGGTATGTGCTGGATTTGTTTTTGCTCTTAGTAATGCCAACGCACTGATTCTGTCGGGTCAGGCGGAACGCGTTCTAGTAATCGGCGCGGAAACATTTTCCCGAATTATGGACTGGACTGATCGATCCACATGCGTCCTGTTCGGCGACGGCGCAGGCGCTTTGGTTCTCGAACGGCAGGAGGGGGAAGGAACTTCGCAGGATCGCGGCATACTTGCGATCGATCTGAATTCAGACGGTCGCTACAAAGACCTGCTTTACGTGGATGGTGGAGTTTCGACGCAATCTACCGGACATCTTCGCATGCAAGGCAATCAGGTTTTCCGACATGCCGTTGAAAAGCTTTCGAAAACTGCGGAAACCGCGCTGGATCGCGCGGGATTGAATAATGACGATGTCGACTGGATAGTGCCCCATCAGGCCAATATTAGAATCATTCAGGGTACCGCTAAAAAGATGGGCGTACCCATGGATCGGGTTGTGGTAACGGTTCAGGACCACGGAAACACTTCTGCGGCTTCAATTCCGCTGGCGCTGTCGGTTGGCAAAGAACGGGGCCAGATAAAACCGGGCGACTTGATCGTGACTGAGGCGATTGGCGGCGGTCTGGCGTGGGGTGCAATCGCACTGCGTTGGTAACCGGCACAAACCAGCTTACACAGCCACCTGCAATTCATTGATATTGACAGCGAATTTTGCATCGCCGTATGATTTGCTATCAACAGGGGAATTGGCATGGGTGACAAAACACTAACCCGAATGGATCTAAGCGAGGCCGTCTTTCGTGAGGTTGGCCTTTCACGCAATGAAAGTGCTCAACTCGTCGAAAGCGTATTGAACCACATGTCCGACGCATTAGTGCGTGGAGAGCAGGTAAAGATTTCGTCTTTTGGTACTTTCAGCGTTCGGGATAAAACCGCTCGCATCGGTCGCAATCCTAAGACCGGCGAAGAGGTTCCGATCCAACCACGCCGTGTCCTTACGTTCCGCCCGTCGCACCTGATGAAGGATCGCGTCGCCGCTGGGAACCGCAAGTAAGCCCGAGGTTCCAAAGAGATGAGCAAGTCACCCGACGCATTTCGCACCATAAGTGAGGTTGCGGACTGGCTCGGCGTACAGGCGCATGTTCTAAGATTTTGGGAAAGCCGCTTTTCACAGGTCAAACCTGTCAAACGAGCTGGCGGTCGTCGATACTATCGACCCAATGACATGCGGTTATTAGGCGGAATAAAGAAGTTGTTGCATGATGATGGTATTACCATCAAAGGCGTACAACGTATTCTGCGTGAAGAGGGTGTCGCCCACGTCGCTGCACTTTCACCCGACATCGACGAAGCCGCAGTTGAAAAGGTTACGGCAGATACGACTGTGGTGCCCTTTGCCGCCAAACCATCACCCTCTGCAGAACAAATCCGACTGGACCTGCAGGATACAGAAAGCCAGCGGCCATCCCGAAAGGCGAATGTAGCTGTTTCGCAGGAAACGACCTCCCCTGGCGCTGATGCAACCACATCGCCTATGGAAGACGCTGACGGCACCCCGCCGGTAGGAAGTGGAGTTGCAGCACTTGCTTGGAATCGATCAGAATTTGACGATGATCTTTTGAATCGGATCGCCCCCATTGCACGGGATCTCCGCGCTTGGCTGGATCGGGTCGATGGCCGGGCAGCGGGATAACAATAACGGCGATGTTTTCCTCTTGCCCCTGCCGGGAAAGTCTTTATGTACACCCCATCGTCGGGCTATGGCGCAGCCTGGTAGCGCGTCCGTCTGGGGGACGGAAGGTCGCAGGTTCAAGTCCTGCTAGCCCGACCAAATCACACCGGCGTATACGGCACACAGGCCAGGTCCCACTCTGGTGTAAGGAGGGATCAGCATGACAGGCGTGTGCGCGAACCAGCAGATACAAGCGATGATAGACCGCGGTGAAATTACCGCTAACCCCGCAGTCATGTCCGAACAAATCCAACCAGCCAGCCTGGATTTACGACTTGGAACAATAGCTTATCGGGTCCGAGCCTCTTTCCTCTCTGGCGAAGGCCGCACGGTCGAAGACAGCCTTCGCGAATTTGAGATGCATCGAATCGATATCGCGGACGGCGCGGTACTGGAAAAAGGATGCGTCTACCTTGTTCCATTGATGGAGTCGCTCGCGCTACCGCCAGGCGTCAACGCTGTCGCCAACGCAAAAAGCTCTACCGGTCGCCTCGATTTGCTGACCCGTACTATTACCGATGGCGGAACTGAATTCGACCGCGTTCCGGCGGGATACGCCGGACCGCTTTATGCCGAAATTTGCCCAAGATCATTTTCGGTTCTTGTTCGTCCAGGAATGCGGCTTAACCAAATTCGTTTCCGGCAAGGACAGGCGGTACTAAGCGATGACGAGCTAACCACTTTGCATGCGGAGTCCCCATTGGTTGACGGCCCTGCAGTTATTCAAGACGGACTGGGGTTTTCTGTCGACCTGCAATTGCCAGATACCGATCTGGTGGGCTATCGCGCTAAGCCGCACACTGGGGTAATCGACCTCGACCGCATCGGAGGATATGATCCACAGGACTATTGGGAAGAAGTACGCACCGATGAAGGCCGCATCATCCTAGACCCGGGTGCTTTCTACATACTCGTCAGCCGTGAGGCCGTACATATCCCTCCAATGTATGCCGCAGAAATGGCTCCCTATCTGGCGATGGTGGGTGAGTTCCGCGTGCACTACGCCGGATTCTTTGACCCGGGCTTCGGTCACGCGGCTGCTGGCGGAGCCGGATCACGTGGAGTTCTTGAGGTGCGCTGCCATGAAGCTCCGTTTGTTTTGGAGCATGGTCAGGTCGTGGGCCGATTGGTTTACGAGAGAATGGCCGAACTACCTACTCAGCTGTACGGAGCGGGGATCGCGTCGAATTATCAGGGACAGGGCCTAAAGCTATCCAAGCACTTTAGGTCCGTCGATTAACCCTTAGAATTTCATGAAACGCCGCGCATTGCGGGACAAACGTTGTGTTTGCCGCATGACCTGTTTCTGGCGTTTTAAATTGTGCGGTCCATTGCGAGATGCATTCGACGCTTGATCTTGATTAGAATGCGCGCGGGCATCTGTTGCCCTACTTGCCCATTCAAACCCCTTATCGACCCCGCTTTTGACAATGCGTCGCATAACTTGGCGCACAATCATATCGATAATTCTATTGGCATTCATTACTCTTCCCTTTTCTTACCTCAAGACAGACGGTTTTGCGGCTCAAAAGGTGCGAGTTGATCAATCTTCCTCAAACAATTCCGATTGATCGTCATCTTCACTTTCCTCTGGCGCGCCCAACGGCGCAGCACCTGGCGGTGGTCGGTTTTCAAGCAGCCCGGCTGCGCGCAGCTCCTTAAGCCCCGGTAAGTCACGAGCGTTTTCCAGTCCGAAATGGTCAAGAAACTGTGGCGTCACCACAAAAGTGACCGGACGGCCCGGAGTCATTCGACGACGACCCAACCTGATCCACTCCATCTCCAGCAATTGATCAATTGTACCGCGCGACACTGAAACACCGCGAATCTCTTCGATCTCGGCGCGGGTACACGGTTGATGGTAGGCTACAATAGCCAGTGTCTCGATTGCTGCGCGGCTAAGTTTGCGGGTTTCCACGGTTTCCTTTTGCATTAGGAAACCCAAGTCTGGTGCTGTACGAATAGCCCAAGCTTCGCTAACCTTGACCACACGCACGCCACGTCCTTCGTAACGTTTCTGAAGCATTTCTATCGCTTGCGCCGCGTCGCTGCCGTGGGGCATACGTGCTTCTAAATCAGCAATTGTCACTGGTTCAGAGCTGGCAAACAGAACAGCTTCGACCATGCGCTCTTGTTCAGCAAGCGGAGGCGCTTCGAAAAGAGTGCCAGTGCCTTCGTCCTGCGGGGCTTCAGTCACGGGTTTCAGTCCTCTTGCGCAATTGGATCGGAGCAAAGGTATCGCTTTGCTTCATTTCCATATGTCCTTCCTTCACCAATTCCAGCGAGGCCGCAAATGTCGCAGCAGTTGCCGACCTTCGGCGTACGGGATCGGTGTCCCATCCTTCTGGCAAATAGGTCTCCATATCAGTCCACGTCCCGGCAAAACCTATCAATGGCCGCATTCGCTCTAACGCCTGCTCCATGGTGAAGACGGCGTCGCGATCCATAACGAAAGGACGAAATTCATCCCGAGTGCGAATGCGGGCATACCCCTGCATCAGATCCAGAAGCGTCGCAGAATACGTCACAGTTCGAATACGCGTGACGTCCTCACCCTGCCCACGCTTAAAAAAATCGCGTCCCAGTTGGTCGCGCGCCATCAGCCGTGCGGCAGCGTCCCGCATCGCCTGAAGACGCTCCAACTGAAAGGCCAGATGTGCGGCAAGCTCCTCACCCGTAGGTCCGTCTTCGTCGGGATCGGGAGGCAAAAGCAGCCTGGATTTGAGAAATGCAAGCCAAGCTGCCATCACCAGATAGTCTGCTGCCAATTCGATCCGTAACGCGCGAGCACGTTCAACAAAGGCAAGGTACTGCTGCGCCAGCGCCAAGACCGAGATTTTCCGCAAGTCGACCTTTTGTGTACGGGACAACATCAAAAGCACGTCCAACGGGCCTTCAAACCCGTCAACATCCACAATCAGCGCTTCGGCCGCAAGACGATCGGCGACCGAAATCGGGTCTTCGCTGATAAGGTTATCTGACATATACCTGCCCGCCCATTAGGCGAGATAGTTCCGCTTCGGCGGCCTGGATGTCAAGCGCCTGCGGCTGTGATCGCATTGCAAGCGCCCGTTCTGCACGCGCCTGCGCCTCACCGGTCATTTCCCCCGCAGCCTCCAGTACTGCTTCTCGATCAGCCAGCGAAGCGTTACAATGCAGAACCACGTCGCATCCCGCGCTTAATGCCTGAGCAGCGATTTCTGCGGGCGTACCGCGCAACGCTTTCATTGAAATGTCGTCTGTCATAATCAGCCCATCAAACCCGATTTCTTCGCGGATAACTGCCATCATCCGAGCAGAAAGCGTGGCTGGCTGAGAGTCTATTTGGTCGTAGACCAAGTGAGCAGTCATGCCCAAAGGCAAATCTTTGAGCGCTCGGAACGGCGCGAAGTCATCCGTTTGCAGTTCTTCCAGAGGCAAGTCGACATGCGGTAGATCATAATGGCTATCCAAAGTCGCGCGCCCATGGCCTGGCATATGTTTCAACACCGGTAAAACACCTGCATCCAAATGGGCTTGCGCCACCGCGCGACCAATTTGAGCAACTCGCTTCGCATCCTCAGCATAACAACGATTACGCAAAAATGCATGAGTCTCCGCCCGCGCGACATCCACCATGGGCGCGCAGTTGCTGTCGATTCCAAGCGACAAAAGCTCTTGCGAGATCAAGCGGTATCGCAGATACATCGTCCGTTCTGCAATGTCGCCGGCAATTTTAGCGTGCTCCAAAGGCGGCATCCATTCACGAGCCAAGGGCGCGCGCAAGCGTTGTACACGACCGCCTTCTTGATCAATCGTTATGAGACAGTCTCGTCCCACAGCTTCTCGAAAATCGCCGCACAAAGAGCGAACTTGATCTGCAGTTTCGATGTTGCGAGCAAATAGGATGAACCCAAAAGGGTTCATCCGACGAAACAATCTTTTTTCTTCAGGCGTTAGCCGCGTGCCTTCAGCATCCGTGATAGCAGCGCCAAATTTCACCGCACGGCAACCGGAATGCAATCCGCCCCTTGCGCCACTAGCGCTGCGCAAAACTGGCGTGATTCACTCAGATCATCGAAACCAAGAACCCGCAGGCGATAAAACGTCCTCCCTCCACTTGAAGTTTTCTGAATAACTCTTTGCTTTCCCTTCATATACTCGCCAAATTTTGCAGCGGCCTGATTCCATTCTTCCCGAGCCACATAATCGCTTTCATATGCACCAAGCTGAGCGAGACGCGTGCCCTTGGCAAGAGATTCGGGATCAACATCCAACCCTGCTGCTGCCTTTACAGCGGCATTAATCGAGGTTTCGGTGCCACTGCTAGGTGATATCCCGCCTTGTGTCGTACTACGAGCTGGTCGAGAGTGAGGTCGCAATGACCTACGCACTCCAGGCAAGGCTGCAATCGCCGGGTCCGGCAGCTGAGCAGCCAGATCTGCAGGATCGATGGCCGGTTCCTCTTCGGGCGTCGCTAAAGACGCAACTTGAACGCCCTGCTCTGCTGACGGCTCGGAATTCGCTACCTTCCCGGCCAGTTCTGCAACTAGCGCGTCAACAGCGTTCTGCCTCAGCTTGGCGGCCTCATCTTTGGAAATCTCCTGTTCGACAACATGAACCGCTTTCGTCGGCTTTAGATCGCCCATCGGAGCATCCTCGTCCGACAGTGAAACAGGGCGTGGGGCAAGGATTAATCGATCTGCAGGAGCCGCAGCCGAACCCACGGCCGCCACCGTGTTAACCGCTAGCCCTTGATGATCAGCTGGTGACCCACCGGGATTTTCGGGTTGAATACGCATCGGTCCTTCGATCGCGCGCACTACGGGCACTCCGCTGACGTCCCGCATAATTAGTTGGTATCCCCAAACCGAGACCCCGGCGACCAAAGCCAGCGACGCCATTGCACCCAGAAAGTTGGCCATTCGAGCCAAACCGCCTGTCCCGCGCGGCGTTTCCTCATAGCCATCAAAGTCTTCGGGATAGTTCTGAGCATCCCGCGAATACAACTGATTCGGGTAATTCATTTGCTCAGGACGCAATTGCCCCGAGGAATCGTAACTCGCCATGTCCGCCTCACTGCCCGTTTCGCGCCCAAAATTTGGCGCGCGGGTCATTTCTTGCCTACCTCAGACCGACGGTTCGGGCGATGTTTGTCACCGCATCTCCTGCGCCGGAGTAACGCCAAGAATACCCAAGCCCGCTGAAATCACAACAGAAACTGCCCGGGCCAATGCGATTTTTGACTGACTTGTGGCCACATCGCCATCTTGAATAAAGCGCAGCTGAGTTTCGTCATTGCCCCTGTTCCAAAGCGCGTGGAAATCTCCTGCGAGTTCATAGAGATAGAAGGCGATCCTGTGTGGTTCATTAGTTCGCGCAGCGATTTCAACTAAACGTGGCCATTCGGCCAGTTTTTTGGCTACAGTCAGCTCTGCAACGTGGTCAATCTTGCTCAAATCCGCAGCAGACAGCGTGGCGTCGTCCGCAGCAATGCCGGCTTCCGCCGCCCTACGCAGCACACTCATCACACGGGCGTGGGCGTATTGAACGTAGAACACAGGGTTTTCGCGGCTCTGCTCCAGCACCTTGTCGAAATCAAAGTCCAATGGTGCGTCGTTCTTACGGGTCAACATGACAAAGCGGGTCACGTCCGGGCCGACCTGATCCACCACGTCCCTGAGGGTGACAAAGGTTCCTGCCCGTTTAGACATCTTGAACGGCTCGCCGTTTTTCCACAGTTTCACCAACTGAGTGAGCTTGATATCCAGCGGAACTTTCCCATCGGAAAGAGCTGAAACAGCTGCCTTCATCCGCTTGACGTAGCCACCATGGTCAGCACCAAACACATCGATCAGCGCATCAAAGCCGCGTGACACCTTGTCATAGTGATAGGCGATATCAGGCGCGAAATAGGTCCAGCTGCCGTCCGATTTCTTCACCGGGCGATCGACATCGTCCCCATGTTCCGTAGATTTGAATAGAGTTTGCTCGCGCGGCTCCCAGTCTTCCGGCTTTTTGCCCTTGGGCGGCTCTAATACACCCTCGTAAATCAGCCCCTTTTTAGTCAGCGATTGCAGCGCTGCCTCGATACGGCCGGTGCCATAGAGCGACTTTTCTGAGAAAAACACGTCCATCTCGACACCCAGCGCCTTCAGGTCTTCGCGGATCAAATCCATCATCGCATCGGTGGCGAAGGTGCGCAGATCCTCCAGCCATTCGCTTTCGGGCTTGTCGATCAGGCTATCACCGTATTTCTCTTTCAACGCCTTGCCGATTGGGATCAAATAATCTCCGGGGTATAGCCCTTCGGCGATCTCTGGGCTTAACCCATTTGCTTCGCGATAACGTTCATATGCGGACCGCGCCAGCACATCCACCTGAGCACCGCCATCGTTGATGTAGTATTCGCGGGTCACATCATGGCCTGAGAAGGCCAAAAGACTTGCTAACGCGTCACCGAAAACCGCACCTCTCGTATGGCCAACATGCAGTGGGCCAGTTGGGTTGGCCGAAACATATTCGACGTTTACCTTTTGCCCGTGCCCCATGACGGAGCGACCGTAATCCGCACCTTTTTCAAGAACTGCTGCCAGCACGCCTTGCCAAACTGAAACAGTCAGCCGCAGGTTCAAAAAACCCGGTCCAGCCACCTCTGCGCTGCTGATACGATCATCATCTGCCAGTTTTCCTGCCAACGCCTCCGCAATGTCCCGTGGCTTCATCCGGGCCGATTTGGCCAACACCATGGCAGCGTTGGTCGCCATGTCACCATGGGCGGCATCGCGCGGAGGCTCGACCGTCACGTTATCAAAGCTCAACCCTTCGGGCAGAGCTCCCTCGGACTGCATCTGCGCCAGCGCGTCCAACACCAAGCCGCGGATCTCGGAAAACAGGTTCATTTCGGGTGTCCTTTTACTTGCCCGGCGGTTTAACACGCATCACGGCAAGGTCAATGCGCGCCTAAACTTCACGTAACTTCGGCCAGTATGGAAGTCGAATGATCAAGTTCCGGTTAGTCTTGCATGATCCTGCAGGGCAAATCGATCCGTCATACCGGCAATGTAATCCGAAACGATCCGCGCAAGGGCGGTTTCATCACCGGCGGCTTCGATATCTCCGTGCCAGCGCGACGGCATTTGTTTGGGATCGTTTAGGTAAATTGGAAACAGGTCTTGGACGACCTTGCTGACCTCAGCTCGCACACCCATGACACTGGGTGCCCTGTACATGCGGGTAAACAGAAACGCGCGGATTTCCTTGAGCTTGGCCCACAAGTTGCTCGAAAACTGAATCACTGGATATCCCAGATTTCGGATATCCTCGACAGACTGCGCGTCGGAACACGCGATCAACTCGCGCGATGTCTCGATCACGTCGGAAACCATCACACCAAAAACGCGCCTAAGCGCTTCGTGCCTGCGGCGATAATCGTCCAGTCCGGGATACTTTCGATCAACGTTAGCATAGCAAGCGTCTACGATCGGCAATTGTTGAATTTCTTTGTCAGTGAACAGCCCTGCCCGTAACCCGTCCAGCAAATCGTGGTTGTTGTACGCAATATCGTCGGACAACGCCGCAACTTGGGCTTCAGCGCTTGCGTGTGTGTGCAACTCCAGATCGAAGTCGGAATTGCATTCAGCCAGCGCCCAAGGCAATTGACCCAGTACAGGGCCATTGTGTTTTGCGATACCTTCCAAGCATTCCCATGTGAGGTTACACCCATCGAAATCCGCATAGTGACGCTCAAGCTTTGTAACGATTCTAATGGCTTGAGCGTTGTGATCAAACCCACCGTAGGGCTCCATTAGTACGTGCAGCGCATCCTCTCCCGTGTGCCCAAACGGTGTGTGGCCAAGGTCATGCGCCAAAGCCACTGCTTCGGTCAACTCAACGTTCAGACCCAAAGCTCCGGCAATAGTACGAGCAACTTGCGCAACTTCGATGGAATGGGTCAAACGCGTGCGATAGCTGTCGCCTTCGTGCTCAACAAACACCTGAGTCTTGTGTTTGAGGCGCCGAAAAGCACTCGCGTGAATGATGCGGTCACGATCACGCTGAAAGCATGACCGGAAACTGCTTTCTTCCTCGGCCACAAGTCGCCCTCGCGAACGACCCGGGTCCGAGGCAAAACCCGCTCTGTCCAAAGGTCTTGTCCTTGTCGCCTGTCCTTGCAATTTCTATATTGGAAGGAGTAGAGGAAATAAACCTTTGGAGTCCGGCATGAATCTGCCTCCTACAGTTACAGATCGCGCTTTTGATCGCCTTGCCGAAATTGGCGCAGCCGATCAAGGGCAGGCATTGCGCGTCGCGGTAGAAGGCGGCGGATGTTCCGGTTTTCAATACGAAATTGCGCTGGACGAACCGACGGAAGATGATCTGATCCTGGAAGGTAAGGGCCAGAAAGTCATTGTCGACTCAATTTCTCTGCGCTTCCTGGAAAATGCGGTAATCGACTTCACGCAGGAACTGATCGGCGCACGGTTTGTTATTGAAAACCCCAACGCAACTTCGTCCTGCGGATGTGGGACATCATTCTCAATGTGATCTTGCCCTGACCGTTTGGTTGAGAGATAGATCAATCGGCAGCTAGCCGGAGGATTGCGTATGAAAGTCGCCACATTCAACATCAACGGCATCAAAGCGCGAGCCGAGGCCCTGCCCCGCTGGCTCGACGAAGCACAGCCTGACGTGGTTTTGCTTCAGGAAATCAAATCAGTTGACGAAAACTTTCCGCGCGAGATGTTCGAAGAGCGTGGCTATAACGTCGAAACCCATGGTCAAAAAAGCTTTAACGGCGTCGCAATCCTTTCAAAGCTTCCACTTGAAGATGTCCGCCGTGGACTTCCCGGAGACGATGCAGATGAACAAGCGCGGTGGATTGAGGCCACCATTGTGGGAGAGAAAGCTTTGCGCATCTGCGGCCTTTACCTGCCGAATGGCAACCCTGCACCGGGACCGAAATTTGACTACAAACTCGCGTGGATGGACCGATTGTATGATCGGGCCCGCGACCTTTTGGTTGCGGAAGAGCCTGCTCTTATGGCCGGTGATTACAACATTATCCCTCAAGCAGAAGACGCCAAACGCCCCGACGCTTGGCGCGAGGATGCACTATTCCGCCTTGAGAGCCGCGAAGCCTTCCGCAAGATATTGAACCTCGGGTTCACCGAGGCGTTTCGCGCCGTGACGCAAGGACCCGAACACTATTCATTTTGGGACTATCAGGCCGGTGCATGGAACCGAAACGATGGCATCCGTATCGATCATTTCCTGCTCACGCCTCAAGCAGCTGATCTGATGCGCGACTGCCAAATCGATGCCGAGATTCGCGGACACGAAAAGCCTTCGGACCACGTACCGGTATGGGTCGATCTGGACTTTTAACGTTCTATGCCGTGGCGTCGTAGTCGTAAATCCAGTCATAACGGCGACCCATTCTAGGGCCCACCGCTTTCAGAAGCATTTGTGCAGCCAAGCGCATAGGGCCGCTCAGGTGGAAGTTTCGTGCATTTGCCGATGCCACGTCGACAACCCGGCGCGCCCTTGCTGATCGAGCATGTTCGTATTTTTCAAGACTTTCAGCCAAAGTGGTCCGTTCAAAAGATCGCGCCAAGACCCAAGCGTCCTCGAGTGCCAAGCAAGCCCCTTGCGCCATGAACGGTAATGTCGGATGCGCAGAATCACCCAAAAGGGCGATACGCCCATTCTGCCAACTCCCGGCAACTGGACGCAAGAACAGTGCCCATAGATAGGTTTCCTGCACTTTTTGAAGAACCTCGCGCACATTTCCACCAAAGTCGGAAAAACGAGCACGCAGTTCGTCGGGGTCACCCTTCAAACGCCACCCTTCTTCTTGCCAGTCAGAACGTTCTTCGACCGCGACGATGTTCAGAAGGCTCTGATCACGCAGCGGATAGGTCACTATATGACGCCCTGGCCCCACAGTGAGATGGGCCTTCGGTGAACTGAGATTGCGATCCCAAGGAATGGTGGCTCGCCAAGCAACCTGCTTTGTGAATCTCGGACGCTCTTGATCGTTCAAAGTGGCGCGGATTTCGCTGCGTCCACCATCAGCGGCGATCAAGCAATCGACTCTGAGCGGCTGACTATTCGGCAGACGAATTTCAACCGGCCCCGAACTTTCCTTTATATTTTGAACTTTGGTTTTCAGCCGGATCTCAACATCTTCCTTGTATGCTCGCTTCAAAAGCAAATCTATAAGATCGGCCCTGTGATAGTAATAAGTCGGTCCGGCCAAGGGTTGGGGAATCAGACTAATGAATCTCCCGTTTTTATAATCACGCAGAACCGTGCCGTGTGAGATTTGAGCCTGCTCAGGTGACTCTTTGACTACACCAAGGGCGCGAAGCACGGTCATTCCATTTGCGCTGATTTGCAGCCCGGCCCCGACTTCCGTTATTTCAGGCGCTTGCTCAAGAACCACAACTTGCGCACCCAACATACGCAGTGCGATTGCCGCGGCAAGACCACCGATACCAGCCCCGACTACGGCAAATTTCAAATCAGCTACGTTCATAAATTTGAAGTATCCCACAAAAAACGCCGGAGCCACAGGCTCCGGCGTTTCTCAATTCCTGCAATACAGCAATCAATCGTCGCGGTGAACTTTCTCACGGCGCTCATGACGCTCCTGCGCTTCCAACGTCATGGTCGCGATGGGTCGCGCGTCGAGACGCTTCAACGAAATCGGGTCGCCTGTTTTTTCACAGTATCCGTATTCTCCCTCATCGATCCGACGCAATGCTGCATCGATCTTGGCGACCAGCTTGCGCTGGCGATCACGGGTTCGCAATTCCAGCGCGCGATCGGTTTCCTCGCTCGCGCGGTCGGCAACGTCCGGAATATTGCGGGTGTTGTCCTGCAGCCCTTCGATCGTGTCGCGGCTGCCCGCCAAAAGTTCATTCTTCCAATCCAACAGCTTGCGGCGGAAATACTCAAGCTGACGATCATTCATGAAAGGTTCATCTTCGGCCGGACGGTAATCTTCCGGCAGAAAAACTTCCTGCTTCATATTGGCTCCTTCGGTATGGCCAGAAACGTCGGTCGCGGTCGTTTCACCTGACATTTGGCACCCCCTTCTGCGCAGCGTTTATCTGACGGACGTAGGAATGTCACTACACAAACGTAGGACTACCACGTCGTTTCCTAAACCGATCTAATAGTGAGACTTTTATACACAAAAGTCTGTTTTTCTGTGGAATCTACGGGGCGTTTTCAAGGCGAACTGAAAACGAAAGAAGAGCAAATCACAGGCGAATCAAATCGAATGCGCGCACAACCTGATCATCAGCGGCAACCCGACGTTGCGGCCCGCTTGTAAAAGAGACCGTCCAACTGTAACCCAGCAAGCGATAGATGCGAAATCGAATGAGGCACTTATGACGGCACGTTTCCAAGGCACAGCAGAATATGTTGCCACCGACGATCTAAACATCGCAGTGAATGCCGCTGTCACGCTGGAACGTCCGTTGCTTGTCAAAGGCGAGCCGGGTACCGGAAAGACTGAGCTTGCCAAACAGGTGGCCGGCGCACTGGGTTTGAAAATGATCGAATGGAATGTGAAATCCACAACGCGCGCCCAACAAGGCCTTTATGAATATGACGCCGTCAGCAGATTACGCGACAGTCAGCTGGGTGAAGAACGCGTGCATGACGTTTCGAACTATATCCGCAAAGGCAAGCTTTGGCAGGCTTTTGAAGCGGAAGAAAAGGTTGTTTTGTTAATCGACGAGATCGACAAGGCCGATATTGAGTTCCCAAACGACCTACTACAAGAACTCGATAAGATGGAGTTTCACGTCTACGAAACTGGCGACACAGTACAAGCAAAGCACCGCCCAATCGTTATCATTACTTCAAACAACGAAAAGGAACTGCCCGACGCTTTCTTGCGCCGTTGTTTCTTCCACTACATACGTTTCCCGGACGAGTCGACAATGCGCAGGATCGTCGAAGTTCACCATCCGGGAATCAAGGACGCACTGCTTACTACCGCCCTGACCCAGTTCTATGAAATTCGTGAGACCCAGGGCCTCAAGAAGAAACCTTCAACTTCAGAGGTGCTGGATTGGCTCAAGCTGCTGCTTGCCGAAGATCTGACGTCCGAGGACTTGAAACGCGACGGTGTCAACGCGTTGCCGAAATTGCACGGTGCATTGCTGAAGAACGAACAAGACGTGCACCTTTTTGAAAGGCTGGCCTTTATGGCCCGCAGCAAGCGGTGACCACGCAACAATCCGCGTATCAATTCATGAACATGACTTGCGCTGGACCAAACCGAATGTCAGCATCCTAATTTAATTGCTCCGGCAACGTCGGGGATTTGTTCTGAGTACAGGATTTGCCTTTTGCCCGACACACCCTTGATCCGCCCTTTGCGCCCCGAAGATCGCAGTGATTGGGCCGAGATGTGGCGGGACTATCTGGCATTTTACGAAACGACCGTGCCTGACTCGACTTACGACACGACGTTTTCACGTCTGCTGGGGGATGACCCAAACGACTTTTCATGCTTTGTGGCCGAGTCCGATGGCAACCTACTGGGATTAACGCATTACCTGTTTCACCGCCATGCGTGGAAAGAAGAAAGCGTTTGCTACCTGCAAGATTTATACGCACGACCCCAGTCGCGTGGACAAGGTGTTGGTCGTGCGTTGATCGAGGCGGTTTACAAAGAAGCTGACCGACTAGGCGCTCCAACGGTTTATTGGCTTACACAGGAATTCAATCACACCGCGCGGAAACTCTATGATCGCGTTGGCAAACTGACACCATTTATCAAGTATCAAAGACCATGATGCGCTTGTTCGCAGCATTGGCGACGGTAGCTCTGGCGGGGTGCAGCCAGGTCAGCACAATTGAACCGCCCACCCGGGAAAAAATAGTTGAAGCCGCATTGCCGCCAACCCGAACTTTTTCCTCGACGCGGCCAATCCCCCCAGTGCGATCAAACGTGAACATCGCGTCCGACTTCGTTGCGCTGCATTTTGCATTAGAAAGCGGCGCTGAATTACCAGTATTCACGCGTTTCGATCAGCCAATTACTGTACGTCTGACAGGAACCCCTACGGCGTCAATGCAAACAGATCTTTCACGCCTTCTGTCCCGATTGCGGCGTGAAGCCGGAATACAAATAGAACAAGTGTCTGAAGGACAGGCCAACATCACAATCGAAGCCGTGAGCCAAAGGCAAATTCGCCGCATTCTGCCGCAAGCGGCTTGTTTTGTGGTGCCAAACTCCTCCAGCCTCGAAGAATACCGACGCGACCGACGCAAAAACAAAAGCAACTGGACCGAACTGCGTAGCCGCGAACGGATCGGGGTCTTCATACCCTACGACGTCAGTCCTCAAGAGGTGCGCGATTGTTTGCACGAAGAGGTGGCGCAAGCGTTAGGGCCGTTGAACGACCTTTATCATTTGCCGGACTCTGTCTTCAACGATGACAATTTCCACACCATTCTGACCGGCTTCGATATGTTGATCTTACGCGCAACATACTCTCCTGAACTTCGCAGTGGTATGACTAAAGAACAGGTAACCTCGGCCCTTCCAAACCTATTGCGCAGACTCAACCCCAAAGGCCAAAGCATCCGACCGCAGCCACAGTCTGACACCCCTAGGGAGTGGATTGATGCGGTTCAACGGGCGCTTGGTCCAGGATCACCTTCGCCCCGCCGTGTCAGATCGGCACAAGAAGCCGCCCGGATCGGGCAGAGCAAGGGCTGGACAGATCAACGCCGCGCTTATCCGCATTACCTTATGGGCAGGATGAGTCAGTTTGATGATCCTGAAGGCGCCCGACGGCAATACGCGATTGCGCTACAATATCTCAACGCGACCCCCGGAACCGAGGTTCATCGCGCTCACATAACAGCCCAGACCGCAGCTTATGCGTTGGCGCAAGGACGAGGCCCCGATGCTTTGCCGGAAATAAACCGGGCAATTGACGTTATGACGCAAGCAGAGAACGCAGCATTGCTCGCCACGCTAATGTTGTTGAAATCCGAAGCACTTCGTCAGGCCGGCCGTTTCGACCAGGCACGTACTGTCAGGCTGGACAGTATCGGGTGGGCAAGGTACGGCTTTGGTTCAGATGTGGTCGTGCGGTCGGTAACGCAGGAGATCGGCCAGAGCGTATCACGAAATTCAGGTGGATGACGACAAATGCTGGTTGTGTTTGGGTTGGCTGTAGCGGGCACATTACTGGGAGTCCGGGCTGCGCGAAAGCGCAATGGTAGCGGCGCGGATATTGCGCAATATGCAGCAGGGTACGGAATCGCCTTTGCATTGATTGGGCTGGTCCTTTCCCTGGTCATCGCTCGGATGGTGGCCTAGCCGGATGTTCCTACCATTTTTCCAAAATCTTCGGAAGGCTGGCATCCCTGTATCACTAAGGGAATACCTGACCTTTCTTGAAGGTATGAAAAAAGGATTAGCCACCTACGATATTGAAGCTTTCTACTACTTGGCCCGGGTTTCTATGGTCAAAGATGAGCGCAACATCGACAAGTTTGATCGGGCCTTTTCCGCCAGTTTCGAAGGGTTGTCCGAAATAACATTCGAACAAGTCCTGGATGCCGTCGATATCCCCGCAGAGTGGCTGGCTAAAATGGCCGAGAAGCACCTTTCTGACGAAGAGAAAGCTGAGATCGAAGCGCTTGGCGGTTTCGAAAAGCTGATGGAAACACTACGCGAACGTTTGAAAGATCAGCAAGATCGCCATCAAGGCGGCAACAAATGGATAGGGACTGCCGGAACCTCGCCGTTCGGAGCGTATGGCTATAATCCTGAGGGTGTTCGCATCGGTCAAAAAGCAAGCCGCCACCAGCGTGCTGTCAAAGTTTGGGATAAGCGCGAGTTTAAGAATCTGGACGACACAGTTGAATTGGGGACCCGCAACATCAAAGTAGCCTTGAAACGCCTGCGACGTTGGGCGCGGGAGGGCGCTGCGGAAGAGCTGGATTTGGACGGAACCATTCGCGCGACAGCCGAACATGGATATCTGGACGTTAAAACCCGCCCTGAACGTCACAACGCTGTCAAAGTACTGCTGTTCCTGGACGTTGGCGGCTCGATGGACCCTCACATCAAAGTGGTGGAAGAGTTGTTCTCGGCCGCGCGTACCGAGTTCAAACATTTGGAGTACTTCTACTTCCACAACTGTCTGTACGAAGGCGTCTGGCGTGACAACCGCCGCCGGTGGGATCACCAGACCGCAACCCAAGAAATTCTGCGAACTTATGGTGGGGACTACAAGTGTATCTTCGTTGGGGATGCGTCGATGAGCCCATATGAGATCGCATATCCCGGTGGGGCCAATGAGCATTGGAATAAAGAAGCTGGGCAGGTTTGGCTGCAGCGCGCACGCGAGCAGTGGAGTTCAAACCTCTGGATAAATCCGGTTCCGGAAAAATACTGGGAATACACACACTCCATCGCAATGATTCGGGAAATTTTTGATAATCGTATGGTTCCTATGACTTTGGCCGGGCTTGAACAGGGAATGCGGGAACTGACGCGATAGGTAGCCTCAGTGCAATTTCACTTAGTTGACTGTGTCCAATTTGAAAACAATAAGTCTTCAATGAAAGTATTACCCTCCACTGAGGCCACGTTGGAAACCTAGTTTCCGAATTATTGGTTGCTCCTTGAGTTTGATGTTAGGTTGCCGTGGGATGACCTGGGGGAAGAACATGACGCGCAAAAACATCCGCACCACTTTCACGTCGCTTCTGACAGCCACTTCGATATGTCTTACGTACGGAACGGTTGCCAGCTTCACACTTTCTCCAGACGCTGCATACGCCAAAAGCGAAAAAGGAAAAAGCAACGGAGGGGGCAACGGAAACGCTGGCAAAGGCAATTCCGGTAAAGGGAAATCCGGCAAGGGCAATTCTGGCAAAGGCAATTCTGATAAAGGCCAGTCTGGTGGGGGCAAGTCCGCCAAGGGCAAATCTGACAATTCCAAAGGTTTGCAGGCCTTATTTAACGGATCCGGAAATTCCAAAAACCAAGGGAAGCGCAAAACAAAGTCTAATGGACAAGGTGGCTTTAAATTCCTCAGTGGTCGAAATGCTACTAAACAGAATTCCAACGGCAATAGTGGCAAGCCCAAAAAGGCAAACGAATCGGCATTTGCTAATATTGGCAAAGAGTTCAAGCGGGACGTAGAAGAGCTGTTTGGCAAGAAGCCTACCCGGTCAGCCAAGCGAAACTCAAATCGTGCCTACCGAACGGCTTCTGTTGCACCGATCGAGCGTTCTCCGCGACCGGTTCTCCGCAAGCCTGTCGATGATCCCGTTGCAACTTCTGACAGAAATCAAAATCACAGATACCGCGATCCGCTTGTTGCGGCGATCACGGATCCGTACGGGTCGGACAAGCTGCGGAACCTGAACGCGTCAAATGCGGCGGCGGCAGCATTCCAGAATGCCTCCGCAAACAGCAATGTCGGAAAGATCGCCACTTATCAGGAGGCGGCGTCGGAATATTAT